>JARRCD010000095.1 GCA_029982875.1 Candidatus Cloacimonadota bacterium
ATACACGAGCTCAGGAAAAAGAATGAGGAGTATCAAGCACAATTGAGTAACCTTTCCGAATTGGAATTGCTCAAACCGGAATTGCGCAAGATAGCCAGGTTGGATCATGATGTAAATACTCCCTTATGCGTAATCACCATGTCATTGGGCCGGGCCAAGAAGCTGGGGCAGGAAATGGGCGATGAATTGCTCTTAAATAATATTGAAGATATCATGTCGGCTGTGCGCCGGATTGGAGAGATAATGCAAGCAGTAAGGGTTCTCAAGACCAGTAGATTGATCTCCTACAAGAGTCATTCGGCAGAGGAAACAAACACAGAGGAAGCTTATGAGCACTAAAAAAATATTGGTCGTAGATGACGAACAGAACATCCGGGATATTTTTCAGACCTTTCTGCAAGATATGGGCTATACGGTTCAGACTGCGATAGACGGAATAGATGCTTTGGAAAAGATTGCCAGAGAGAAATATGATCTGTATATTGTAGATATCTATATGCCCAGGATGGGTGGCTTGGAATTGATTGCCCGCCTTAAAGAGCTGCAACCTTCAGCGGTGATAATAGTTACAACCGGTTATTCCGGCTTGGATGTGGATTTCCGCAGCATTCGGCAATCTGCCTTCATGTATTTGGCCAAGCCTATCCAACCGGATGAATTAATCAGAGCAGTGGAAGCAGGCTTGGCTCAATCTCAGGAAATCAAACCGGAGCCTGTAAGCTTTGCCCTCGAAGAGCAGCCGGGAGCGGATAAGCAGCCAGAGATGTTGCTTCTCAGGGGATTTACTACGGATCAGGTCTTACAATTCAAGAGCATGGGTACAGTCAAGGAGTACAAAGCCGGAGATTGCATTCCCATGGATAAGGAAGATGGCTCGATGATCTTTGTGGAACGTGGTTACGTAAATGTATATTACAACACAGATTTGGTAGATTCTCTCAAAGAAGGAGATGTATGGGGCGAAGAAAGCTTTGTCAATCCAGGCTCAATCTTTACCACGCTGAGAGCGCACAGCAATGCCTTGATTCGGCATTTTTCCCGCAAACGCCTGATAGAGTTTTTTACCTATAATGATAAATCTCTTACGGATCGCTATATGATTAATATGATCAATTGCATGCAAGTAAAATGGCGTCGCAGCATCGTAAGACTGGGGCTTTCCAGCAGAAGCACTCCACTTGATGATGTCAGGTAGGGCTCAGCATGAGATTAAGCTTTTCCGAGGCTCTGAGTCGGGAAATCCCGAATACTTACCAAGGTGTAGAACGTTGCGAGATTATCAGCCAATGGCTGACGCATCATGACGAACGTCAACACGAATGCCAAGATGTCCTAAAATACATTCTGAAAAAAGCCCGCGATTTGGGTGCTTCCGATGTGGATTTGGGCGCTCCAGGATGCGAGGGCAAGATCTGGATGCGTATCTATGGCAGCAAAAATCCTGTAGAGGACTTAGGTGAATTCTCTTTGGTGGATACCAATGCGATCATCATTTCCTGGCTTTCACCTACGCAAAGACAGCGGCTCTTTATGCAAAAGAGTCTGGATTTTCCGCTTGCCTTCCAGATTGAAGGCAAAGAAGTGAGATTTCGCGGCACTACCTTTTTTGACCGAAATTCCTTGGGGGCAAATTTCCGTAGTATAAGCGACACCCTTTTAGAAATAGAAGATTTGCGAATCCCTGAAGTGGTGGCAAACCGCATGAATCTCCGCTATGAAAAGACGGGATTGGTGCTGATCACGGGCATCACCGGCAGCGGGAAAAGTACAACTCTGAATGCGGTGATCGACATGAATAACCGGCAGAATTGCGCGCATATCGTTTCTATAGATTCTCCCATCGAATATGTGCATCATTCCAAAAAGTGCCTGGTGCGACACCGCGAAGTGGGGGTGGATGTGCTGAGCTTTGAGCACGGGGCTATTGAAGCTTTGCGTCAGGATCCCGATATCATCGTGGTAGGTGAGATGCGGGATCCTCAGACCATTGCTACAGTATTGGAGATTACGGATAGTGGGCACAAGGCCTTTACCACCTTGCACACCAGCTCTGCTATTGATAGTATCCACAGGATCGTAGCCGAATTTCCGCCGGATTCTCAAGAACGGGTGCGAAACCGCCTGGCTGATGTGCTCACAGTTTGCATGAGTCAAAAACTCGTGCCTACTATCGATGGCAAACTTACTTTAGCGAAAGAAATCCTCAGCGTGGATCAAAGTGTACAAGCCGCGATTCGCAACAAAAATATCGGAGAAATCTATCAGATGATGATGGAAGGCAAAAGAAGCGGTATGTGTACTATGGAGCAAGACCTCAAGCTTCTCTACCAGAAGGGTATGATCAGCCAACAAACAGCCTTGAACTTTGCGAATAACAAAAAAAGGATGCAGCAGCTCTTGACTATGCTGTAAAGAAAGGGAATTGCGATGAAGAAAACCCCAAAAGAAGCATTCGGCATTATCCAGGATGGTCAGCTCATCCGGATGGTACATCTTAGTAAAGATGGTGCTGATACATATCTCTTGGGTATGGACAGTATCCAACTGGAAAGAGATTGGTACAAGAGTGAGGAAGTTACAGCCGGCAGTGCAGATGCAGATTTTATCCCCATAGATTCTCAACATATGGAGTCGGATGATCTGGATATGAACAATCTTGCGATGGAAGCAGAATCTGAGCAAGCACAGCCCCGCATGGAAGTAAGCCCCACTACCATGATGTTCTCCAAATTTCCCTTGCATAAAGGCATGATTGCCCTAAATGTGCATGAGAATAATATCCTCAAGGATCAACCGGGACTAATCAAGAAGAAGGATCTGGCACGATTTCGGAAGAACAACCTGAATCAAGCTCAGCTCAAAGCTGCTACCTGGCAATCCTGTGTGATCAAGGGGGAAGGACATAGCTGTCATTGGCTGCATACCGGGCCAAACATGCTGCTGGATGCGCTGCAAAACTATGCCAAGGAAGCCAATACTAAGCTTAACTTCAAACTTGCAGATGCCAATGATGTTGTATTGACGGATTTTTATAGATTCGTATACGGCGTCGAAGCCGCGGGATTATCTCTTATGGTATATCTGGGACACGAGTATAGGAAGATCTTCGTCTTCCAGAATGGGGAATGGGTTTCCACCCTGCCGATTCATATTACTCAGCAATTTCCAGAAGCTGATGTGATCTATTCCAAGCTGGCTTTAGCGCTGGATAGCGCTCAATTGGGAGAGCCGGAAAGCATAGTTTGGGCTGGTGAGCTGGCCAATCGACAACTGGTAGAATACACGAATTCTCAAAGTGCTTCTACCAAATCCATGCTCCTGGACTTTCCCAAGCTGATAGTTACCAATACGGAGAATGAGGAATTCAATGCGCAAACCCTGGCTCCATATGGCTTGGCGCTGGCTTTGGCTTACAAAGCGCTCAATTATGAGGAGCCGGTCTTTACCAAATGCACCTTTCTACCCAACCGGATTTTGGACAATCAAAAGGAATTCCGCGTCGCATGGCATGGCTTTGTGGTATTGATCCTGGTCTTTGTGCTGGTCTTATATGCTACCATAAATTATCTACAGACTCAGCAGCAAATCAGGCAAGAAGAGCAGCGCAAGACCGAGCTGGATTTTACCTTGAATCGACTCCGGGCAGAAAATGCGATAGTTGAAGAACTAAACAGCGAGATTGCCAAATACCGGGAAATCACCGATATCATAGGCAATCTCTTAAAAGATAAAAACCGCTGGACTGAGATGTTTGACCTCTTAAATGACACTTTCAATACCTACAAAGAGAGCTGGATTTCCAATCTCAAGCAAAATGGAGACAGAATCTCAATCTCAGGAATCACATCCGAGCGGCATCATGTAAGTAGATTGGCCGCACGCTTACCCGAAAGCAGCATCCGCAGTGTGAGTAATTCCAGGATTCGGGATCAAGTGGTGTGGAATTTTGAGATAGATTTTTCTCTCCCCGAGGTAGATTGGATGCAGAAGATAGCCTCTGAATATGTGCCTCCCCGCAAATCATCGAGACCTGCTTCCAGCTCAAGTACCTCCACACAGGTGAACGTTGCACCAAAAGAGCCGGAAGCACAAGCTCCACTCCCAACTCCGGCCAACTACCGCTTTGGGATGCTGCCCAGGATGCAAGAGCAATATATTCCAGCTTCACACTCTGAAGAACTCAAGCAAGATGCTGAACTGGCTGAGCAGTTTGCTGCCTTTGTAAGCGCTATCAACAAAGGAAATATGCTGGAATATCGGTTTATTGGCTATAGCCTGATTAATAGTTATCCAGATAGCGAATTACTGCCGTTAATACGGTGGTGGCTGGCTTATAGATTATATCTGGATCGTGAGTTCACCTTGGCCGAGCAGATTCTCGAGCCTAATTTGAGCAGCCCGGATAGCTATACTCCATATAGTTTACTGATGCGGGCGAGATTGGAGTACGCCACCAAAGACCGCAACTTTTTGCAGACTTACAACAGACTCATCGAGCTGTATCCCGAGTCAAAAGCAAGACAGCAAGCGGAGATGGATCTGACCCAGATTAAAGCAGAGGTGATCAGATGACAAACTCTTCCCGAAACACTCTGGTTTTGGCAATCTTGTTAGTAGTATGCGGCGTATTTGCCTTTGGCTTGATCAGAAAGGCCAATGCAAAATTGGAACAGAAACAAGAAGTAACTAAAAAAATTCAGGAGCAAATCAAGGCTTTTGAGGATCTGGTAGCAAACCGGGATTCCTTGGAAGCAGAATATGAAAGGTTAATGGCGATAGCAAGCCAGCAAAGTAAAGTGATCCTGAATCGCGATGATTCTGCCACTACTTATGACTATTTGTTGCGGGTTTTAAACTGGCTGGGGAATGACCTTATCTATGATTTTGGCCTCTCCTCAAAAGCAAATGATAGTTACAATGAATACGTGATCTCCGGACGTAGTGATTATATGGACTTAGTAAGATTCACCAGGCTGCTGGAGTATCAGCGTACTCTGTTAACTATCGAAGATATATCAATTGCGGCAGAATCTGTGGCACACAGTGATACAGTGAGCTTTTCCATGATCTTCCGTACGCACTACCGCGAAAATGGCGTGCCAGCTGCTGGAGTCCCCTACAAACGTGTCACCAAGCAAGTGGCTTCATACAGCTTGTTTAGACCAAAATATACCGAAACAATGCCGGATTTGGATAAAGACCAAGCCAAAAGTATTGATACCGATAACAGCACCTTGATTGCGCTGAGTGAAGATCGTGCTTTTGTACGCGACAATCGGGGCATCATCCGGATTTTATCTGTGGGCGACACAGTATTATGGGGCTATCTGTACAAAATAGATCCCCGAGAAGGTGCAGCCGTATTCAAACTCAATAAATACGGTTTTGAAGAAAACCAGATCATGTATCTGAACAAGAAAATTGAGGTTAGCCATGAATAAACGACTCATGATCTTTCTCCTAATAAGCCTGATATTTAGCAGTATCCTGGTTGCTCAAAACGATACCGCAGAGAATCTTAGTACCGTTAGCATGAGAGCAGATACGCATATCAATGCTGCTGCTCAAATCCTGGAACAATTTAGCTTGGAAGAAAGCGGCAAAAAGCTGATAAACCTCTCGAACTACAACGGTAACATCAATATCCAGGTCAATCACATGGAGTGGCGCAAAGCTCTGGAATTGATAGCTTTGCAAAATGCACTTGTGATCGAAGAAGGAATTGGCTATATCGCCCTCAAAGATATTGATGAAGACCGCATTGATCAGGAGGCTGAGACCGAAGCGCTGGATCCCGCATTGCGAGAACTGCAGGAAGAAGTAAAAACCAAACAGGTGCGGATCAAATCAGTTGTCGCGCTGGCCGATCGTTCCTATCTGAAAAGCTTGGGTATAGATTGGTCTACCGTAACCAATGGGAAAGTAAATCTGAATGCCGGATTTGCCGGAGCTTCCCAGCTTACTTCTCCGCTCACTCTTTCGGGTTCTGGCACTACAGAATGGGGTGATAACAGCATAGAGATCAACACGCTGATCAGAACCATTGAAACCAATCAAAAAGGGAGCATATTGGCGGAACCCAGTATCGTGGTGAGCAGCGGAAAAACCGGGCGCATCCAGGTGGGTGAGGATATTTCCATCAAGACTGCAGATGAGGCGGGAAACACATTGGATACCTTTTTCTCTACCGGTATTATCATGAATGTGACGCCCACCGTAGTAGAGGTAAATGGCGAAGAATTGATTATGATGGAGCTTACGATCGAGCGCTCAAGCGGTCAACCTTCGGAAGTCTCGACTGTGATTTCCAAGAGCTCTTCCGCTACAGAATTGATCCTCTACAACCAGGAAGAGGCAGTAATCGCCGGACTCTTTGATACCGATGAAGTAGTGGTTCGCAGTGGCATCCCCATCTTGAAAGATCTGCCCTGGTGGGTTTTTGGTATACGCTATCTCACCGGATACGATTCTGTGGATAAAAAAGAGCGCGAACTCATCATCACCATTAAAGCTGAGATCATGGATTCAGCCTTGGAACGTCTCTACAAGGTTCGCGAACAAGAAAAAGACAGCTTACAGTAAAGCCAAAGTAGGGGTCGGATGAGGATTACCAGCAGATTACTAATACTATTTATAGTAATCGCCATCGTGTTTGGAGCGTTTTTCTACATGTTTTATCACATCAAACATGAAGAGATGCGTGTCTACCAAGAAGCAGACCTCAATCAACGCAAGATCACTATAGATACCATCTTTCAACTCAAAAATGACACACAGTTGAAACTAACAGAGGATTATGCCCTATGGGATGAAACAGTAGATTACATCAGAGACCGCGATCCCAGCTGGGAAAAATCCAAGCTTAATACCATTATTCCCAATTTTGATTACTCTTTGGTACAGGTTTATGATGCCGCTGGTAAAGTGATCTTTAGTGAGGCCAAATCCAGCATTCCGGGCCTTGCTTTATTTGAGCTTGAACCAGCGATGATAGATTCGCTGCGCCAAAAGAAAAAGCTCAGTTTCTTTACCAGATATTACCATCATCTATTATCTCTTACCATTTCCAGCATTCATCCTTCGGATGACACCGAGCACAGCAGCCAGATTCAGGGTTATTTCTTGATCGCTCAATCTTGGGATTACAGCTATCTGTCGAATTTTGCCAAAGCGCTGAATTACGACATCCGCATCAGCGAAGAAGAACCCGTGGCTGAGGAGGGTGCTGAACGCTACAATACCAAAATTGTGCGAGCATTATACGATTACAAACGTCAACCTGTAGCGTGGATGGTATTTTACAGCTCTAATCCTTTTCTGATCCAGCTGCGCAATCTGGGTAATATCATCCTTTTTGGCACTATGGGCTTTGTCTTCATCTTCCTGCTCATGCAATTCTTCCTGATCCAGCAATGGATAAGCGCTCCCCTTAACATGATTTCGCAGAGTTTGCAACAAAACGATCCGACTCTGATCCGGAAATTGGATAAAGCGAACAATGAGTTTTCCGAGGTAGCAAAACTGATACAGCTCTTCTTTGCCCAAAAAGAGGAGCTGCTAAATGAGATAGATGAGCGTAAAAAAACCGAAATCAGACTGCGGGAGATGGAAGAGCAGAGCCGGAAAATTTTGCTTACTTCTCCGGAATCTATCATAGTTACCGAACTCGATGGCACCATCATTGAAGTAAATACCGAGACTTTGCGCTTGTTAGAGATATCAGATAGAGATGCATTTCTGAAGTCTAAAGCAAAGATAGATAGTCTGTTACGCAAAAAAGACCGCACCTTGATGGCTAAGATCTTAGCCGAATTGAAGAAAGGCAGCTATGTTAAGAATCGTGAAATATATCTGGAAAACGATCAAGGCCATGGTTTCCCCGGTTTATTGAGCGCTTCTGTAATTTACGACGATTCCAATGTCCCGTTCAGGTTTATCTTTGTAACCAGAGATATGACCGATATCAGGAATCTGGAACAGCAGCTCAGACAGTCCCAAAAGATGGAATCCATCGGTACTCTGGCCGGGGGCATCGCCCACGATTTTAACAATATCATCACCATCATTGCCGGATACATTGCCTTGGCAACCGGCAAAATCCAGCAACCCAAAGATGCAGAACATGATTTGGATGCCGCGCTTAAAGCCTGTCTGAGAGCCAAGAGTTTGATCGGCAAGATTCTCACCTTTAGCCGACAAAGTGAACCGGATATGGAAGATCTGGTCTTGGCTCAGATAGTAGAGGAAACCCTGCCCATGATCAGAGCGCTGCTGCCTACCAAAATCGAAATCCAGACCGAGATCAACAGCCAGAGCTATACCACGGCAGATAGCACCGAATTGCAACAAGTGCTCATCAATCTGGCTACCAATGCTTACCATGCGATGCGTCCGGATGGCGGAACTCTCAGCATCAGACTCGATGAAATAAGCGGCCAAGAGCTCTCAAAGATAGATAACAAAGCAATTCCTCAACTAAGATATATCCATCTGGCCGTAAGTGATACCGGCTCTGGGATTGCACCCGAAATCATAAACCGCATCTTTGACCCCTATTTCAGTACCAAGTCTTCAGGCGAAGGTACCGGCTTGGGACTTTCCATAGTGCACGGCATTGTAACAGGTTACAATGGCTTTATCAACGTTCGCAGCGTGCTATCCGAAGGTACTTGCTTCAATATATATCTTCCCATAAACGAACATCCTAAGAAAAAAAGTAAGAAAGAGATTTCTATGGATCTTCCCTTCATTCCGGCCAAGATTATCGTAATCGACGACGAACCAGACCTGGTTGATATTTTCTGTGAAGCCTTGCGCGATGCCGGCTATGATGTAGAAGCCTACACTGATTCCTTACTTGCCCTTAGTGTATTTATCAAAGCTCCAACTTCCTATGATCTCATCATTGCCGATATCAATATGCCGCAGATGGATGGCATCAATCTGGCGAGCAAGATAAGAGAAATCCGGAAGATTCCAATCTTGCTTTATACCGGTTTTCTGGACCTTAACATGCAAAATCGGGCGGAAAAAGTGGGCGTTAAAAATGTATTAAATAAACCCATTATGCCCGACGCCATGATCCAGGAAGTGCGCCAAATGCTGTATGAGGAAAGTATCGGTCCTAATAGCAAGCCTTAATTCTTTGGGCTGCTAACCTCAAGGGGTATATCCAAGGCAAATGAGGGCTGTAAAAGCACAAAACCTCAAGTTCAGACCCCTTGGCCTCCTTCCTGCCACAAGCCATCTCAGCTCTTCTTTCCAGAGCAGAACGTTTATCACCCGGCCTCCCGGCCTCCGGAATGAGGAGAGAACGAACTTGGAGTAATAGCGATAATTGTCCGGGCCGGAATTGCGGAGAGGAGAAACGTGGTGTGAAGCGGGGTAATTGTTACGGTTTCGGGCAAACAAAAAATTCCATAAAAACTGAACGGCATTACGGATAGCATAACAATGGAAAACCATTACCTTGTGAGTCCTGTAAGAACGGCATTTTAGATAGCATCACGATACCCGGGATCACCACCATTGAGTCTTGGCTTTCACTATTGATATCTAAAATGCCGTTCCTCCGCGTTCCTCCGGAACTCCCGTGCTCGATTTCCACATCAATTGGCATAAGATGATAGGCGGTGGTTTTAACCACCGTGCTCGAGTCCGATATCAAATGGAATAAGATGAT
>JARRCD010000096.1 GCA_029982875.1 Candidatus Cloacimonadota bacterium
CTACCGCAATGATTTCCGTACCCGGGGGGAATTGAGACTTGAGAATTGGGTTGAGAAGGTTGAGAAGGTTGAGAAGGTTGAGAAGGTTGAGAAGATTGAGAAGGTTGAGAAGGTTGAGAGGGTTGAGAGGGTTTAGTGCCATCGGCTCTTAAAGATAACGCATAACGCATAACAGATAAAAGATAACGGATAGCGCATAACGGATAACCTCTCCTTATAAAAAAAATCTGTGAAATCCGTGAAATCTGTGAGAGACCTTCGCTGCATGTATAACGCATAACGGATAACGGATAACCAAAAATCCCATATAAAATCTGTGAAATCTGTGAAATCTGTGAGAGACCTTCGCTGCATGTATAATGGATAACCCATAATTTCTTCTTATAAACCCAAATAATGGGATTCAGATCTTAGAACGTTGTTTTGGGGTGAAGCGTCTGGTCAAATCACCCACAGCTGGTTTTTCTGGGAAGAAGAGGCAGGACAGAAAAAAGCCCGCATTGAGCAAAAGCGGAAAGCGGGCAGATAGGAAAGGTATTGAGAGTTTAGATTCCGTTACCTTTTTCAAAGAGATTGGACATAGTCTTGATCGAGCCCAAAAGAGCGGAGGATTCATAGGGCAAGACAACAGTCTTATCACCCTTTTGAATCAAGCTTTCAAAAGCGGTGATATATTTCTGGGCGATCTGATATTGTGCGGGGTCCACTCCGTAATCCTTCAGCGCTTCAGCCACCAACAAGATGGATTTTTTTTCAGCGTCGGCTACCAGCAGACGAGATTGCGCTTCGCCTTCAGCGCGTTCTATTTTGGCCTGGCGATCACCTTCCGCCACGCGGATCTGATATTCCTTTTCACCTTCAGCGGTAAGGATTTTGGCGCGCTTATCGCGTTCTGCCCGCATCTGTTTTTCCATAGCATTGCGAATCTCTTCGGGAGGCTGGATTTCCTGCAGTTCTACGCGGTTTACCTTTACACCCCACTTATCGGTTGCTTCGTCCAGAATCAGGCGCAATTTGTTATTCACCGAATCCCTGGAGGTAAAGGTGAGATCCAAAGTAAGCTCGCCAATCACATTACGCAGAGAAGTCTGAGTCAGTTTTTCGATGGCTTCCGGGAGATTGCCGATCTCATAAACCGCCTTGTAAGGATCGGTGATCTGAAAATATAATAGGGCGTTGATATTCATCGACACGTTATCGGCAGTAATCACATTTTGACGGGGAAAATCATAGACATTTTCTCGCAGATCAATGCGGTTTTCCACCTTTTGTGCCACGATGATATTGCCGCGGTAATCCGTCTTATTATAACGCCAGTGGATGGGGCGCATCCGGTCAAAGATGGGTACGATGATGTGAATCCCACTGGGTAAAGTGCGATAGTATTTTCCCAGACGTTCGATAACTACTACTTCGGCTTGTCGAACCACGATTATGCCACGGGCAATGAAGATCACCACGAGGGCGGCAAAGAACAATACAAGATATAATGACAGCATAAGATCCTCCTGTCTTTGTTTGAGTCAGGATTATATAAGGTCCCATATCTGGCAAGCGAAATATTGATTTTGTATAAAGAACCCAACCTGACTTGTTTTGATGCTCACCGCGTCCTATCTGGCAGAAAGAAAGAGCACGATACCCACGATCACCACCCTGATAGCGTTATGCGTGATCCGTTATCCGTTATCCGTTATCCGTTATGCGTTATGCGTTATGCGTGATCCGTTATCCGTTATCTTTAAGCGCCGATGGCACTAAACCTTCTCAACCTTCTCAACCTTCTCAACCTTCTCAACCCAATTCTCAATTCCCCCACGAGTTCCAGAGGAACGATATAAATATGCCGTGCCGATCCACTCTGGAATGGTGGGGGCGTCTTGCGTAATGCCATCTATGCAGAAAACTATTGACAAAAAACAAAGAGCTCAAGCATTAAGTTTTGTAAGATACAGTATTCAAACTCTAAACGAAGATTGAATAACGTAGTGAGTAATAAATTCTGATCCCAAGATGGAGGAAAGATGAAGAAAATCTTGATCATTACCTTGACGGTGGCTGCCCTTTTGGTGACAGCCTGTGGTCCCAGTGTCAAAGTACAACGTGTTTCTACAGAAACTACCGCAGATTTGAGTGGTAAATGGAACAGCACGGATAGCAGATTAGTAGCAGAAGAGATGATTCGCGATGTGCTATCACACCCTTGGCTGAATCGTTTTAAAGAAAAGGAGGGACGCTCTCCGGTTGTGATTATTGGCACGATGCGTAATCTTTCCAGTGAGCATATCGAGATGAACGCCTTTGTAGACGATATCTCCCGTGAATTGATCAATAGCGGGGCCGTGCGTTTTGTGGCCTCTCGGGACGAGCGCGAGGAGTTACGCGAGGAGAGAGCAGATCAGCAATATTACGCCTCGGAGGAGACCGCCAAGCGGATGGCCGCAGAAACCGGAGCAGACTTTATGTTACAAGGCACAGTAAAGACCATCATGGATCGCATGGACCGCACTCAGGCCAAATACTATCAGGTGGATTTGAAGCTCGTAGATGTGGAGACCAATGAAACGGTCTGGATTGGCAACAAAAAGATTATGAAGATAGTGGAATCCAGCAGGTTTAAGTAAACAACAATGTCTTCATCTTGCCAGTCAAGATCATACATTGCTTTGATCCTGCATAGTGCAGTAATCCTGCTATGTGGCATCATGCTGGGATCCTGTGCGGCGGGGATACACTCACCTCGCGTGGCAAAGAGCCTGGATGAGGCTCTGATTACCCGGGATTTAGATGCGGCTTTGGCCATTGTGGAAAACCCTAAGTATTACAAGGCTAAAGAGCGCTTGTTATATTATCTGGATGCCGGGGTCTTGTATCATTACAAGGGAGACTGGGCAAAAAGCAATGAACTGCTGGACTTGGCTGAAGATGCTATCGTGGAGTTATATACCAAGAGTGTAGCTCGTGCCGGTGCTTCAATGCTGATAAACGACAACATGCTGGAATACTCGGGCGAGGATTATGAAGATGTCTACATCAATGTCTTCAAAGCCTTGAACTATCTTAAGCTGGGCGATACAGAAGCCGCTTTTGTGGAAATCCGCAAAGTGGATGATAAGCTGAGCTATCTGGAACAAAAATATGCCCAAATAGCTAAAGAAATGAGCAAAAATGAAGAAGCTAAAATCGAGATCAAGGCTGGCAAAAACCGTTTTCATTCATCCGCCTTGGCCAGATATCTCAGCATGACTTTATATGACGCAGCCCAGCAGAAGGATGATGCCCGCATAGATTATGACAACATTCTTTTTGCTTTTCGGAGCCAACCCGAGATCTACCCCTTTTCGCCGCCAGACATCATCCATCCCCAAACTGCCAAAGCCGGGAATGTGGTGCGGGTGCTCAGCTTTGTAAACCGGGGGCCTTACAAGAAGGCTCGGGAGCTGCATATTCACACTTCGGAAGATATGCTTTTGATTGGCAGTGTGGATGATGATGTGCTATTGGATGCCATCCCCTGGAAAGGTATTAAAGAAGGTTATTATTTCAAATTTGCCGTCCCCTATTTGCAACAACGTCAAGCTCGCATTGCTTTTGTGGAAGCGGTAACCCAGGATGGAAAACGCTACAGGTTGCAAAAGCTGGAAGATCTCAATCAGGTGGCGGTGCAGAGTTATGAGATCAAAGAACCGCTGATCCTGCTCAAGAGTGTTACCCGCACCGTTCTCAAGGGCTTAGCTGCAGAAGAGGCCAAGGCCCAAGCTGAAAAAAGGAGTTCCAGTCTGGCGGCTTCCTTGATAAGTCTGGCAACCGATGCTACGGTTTATTTCAGTGAGAGTGCAGACCTCAGGCTCTCCCAATTCTTTCCTCAGGCCGCGTTGATCGCCGAGATCCCCCTCCCGGAAGGAGAACATAAGATCCGCCTGGAGTATTTTTCGCAGCAGGGAAATATGCTGTATGCCGAAGAACATCCTATCCGGGTGAGCCGCAATAAACCCAATCTGATCAGCAGCTGGTGCTTTTAAATAAAATAAATAAACGATATATGGAGTAACAATGGAGATTCGAAAACTCGACCAGATGTTTGAAGTTCTGGGAACGCGAACCAAGAAACGTCTTGTAGCAGCATGGGCGATTGATGCCCATACCATCATGGCAGTTAATGAAGCAGTAAACATGGGTTTCGTCCAGGGCATCCTGGTAGGCGATGAAAAGAAGATCAAAGCGGTGTGCCAAGAGCACAACATCGATGCGGCAAATTTTACGATCATCCACGTAAACAGCGACATGGAGGGAGCCACCACCGCGGTGGATATGATTAACGCCGGCGAAGGCGACTTTTTGATGAAAGGTCTGCTTTCCACAGATCGCTATATGCGAGTAATTTTAAATAAAGAGCGGGGGCTGATGGATGCGGGAGCTATCCTTTCCCATGTCACGGTGGCGGAGCCCAAGACATATCATAAACTACTGATATTTGGTGATGTAGCCATCATCCCCTTACCGGATTTGAAGCAAAAAATAGCCATTACAAACTACCTGATCAGGGTAGCTCAATTTCTGGGAATTGATAAACCCAAAGTTGGGATTCAGGCTGCCAGTGAGCAGGTCTTGCCCAAGATTCCCTCCTGCGCCGATGCCGCGCTAATCTCCAAAATGGCGCAACGGGGTCAGATCAAAGGTGCCACTATCGAAGGTCCTCTGGGGATGGATCTGATTATCAATAAAGAAAGCGCAGTGATTAAGGGCATGAAAAGCGAAGTTTGTGGAGATGCAGATTGCATTCTCTTCCCCAATATCGAAGCTGGCAATGTCTTTTACAAGACCATTGTGAAGCTGCTGGACAGCAATCTTTGCGCTATCGTGATGGGGGCGCGGGTACCTTGTGTACTCACTTCCCGGGGTGATAGTGAACGCTGCAAACTCTATTCCATCGCTTTAGCTGCGATGTTGGCCTAAAGACAAATGAAATCCTTACAAGAAATCGCCGCTCACGCTCAAGCTCGCAAGGTCAAGACCCGGATAGCGGTAGCCGTAGCAGAAGATTCCAATACTATGGGTGCGCTGTGCCGCGCGGCCCAAGAAGGCTTTGTCTTTCCCATTTTGATCGGGACCAAGCAACGCATCCTGAGCCTGCTGGAGACGGCAGCACTACCTTCCGAGGCCTATCAGATTATCGATATTCCGGATCAGGATGCTGCCACCAAAGCTGCTGTGAAACTGGTTAAAACTGGGCAGGCAGATGTGCTGATGAAAGGTCTGGTGAGCACCGATAAATTCCTGCGGGAAGTACTGAACAAGCAGCGCGGGCTTTTGCCGCCTAATGTAGTGATGAGTTATACCTGTGCCCTGGAGCTGCCCAAATATCACAAGCTTTTACTGATCTCGGATACCGCGGTTTTGCCCTACCCGGATTTGAACCAAAAAATCGCTATGGTCAATTACAGTGTCAAGATGGCGCACAAACTGGGCATCAAAGAGCCCAAAGTAGCCTTGATCTCAGCCACTGAAAAGGTTACTGAAGGCATGCCTAATACCATCGACTCTGCTCTGATCTCCAAAATGGCGGAACGCGGGCAGATCAAGGGCTGCATAATCGACGGTCCCCTGGATGTATTCCTGGCCTGTGATCCCCCAAGCGTGCAGATTAAAGGGGTGCCTACCCCAATTGCTGGAGATGCAGATATCCTGATCTTCCCCAATCTGGAAACCGCCAATGCCTTTTACAAAGGACTCATGCTCTTTGCCGAAGGGGAATTGGCGGGTCTTATCCAAGGCACCGAAAAACCGGTAATCGTAATGAGTCGCAGCGAGAGCGAAAAATCCAAATACTATTGCCTTGCGCTTAGCTGTCTGATGACGGAGGTAAGATGAAACTCGCCATTGCCAGTGATCATGCAGGTTATGAGCTGAAAGAAGCACTCAAGCGCGCATTGCCGGAGCATGAGTTTAGCGATTATGGTACTAATAGCAAAGCCAGTATGGACTATCCCGATACGGGTTTCCCGGCTGCACGCGCCGTAGCTAAGGGAGAATGTGAGATGGGGATTCTGATTTGTGGTAGCGGAATCGGGATGAGCATCACGGCAAACAAGGTCCCCGGTATCCGCGCTGCCCTCTGTTCAAACACCGATGTTGCCCGGCTTTCCAGGAAGCACAATAATGCCAATATTCTGGTTTTGGCAGGGCGTTTCACCGCGAAGGAATATGCCCTCGAGATCGTGAAAGAATGGCTGAAAACCCCCTTTGAAGGCGGCAGACACTTAAATAGATTAAATAAGATACACCAAGGAGAGAGAAAGTGAAACACATCCAAAAACAAGATCCTGAACTCTTTGCGGCTATGTTCAAAGAGTTGGAGCGTCAACAGGAAAATTTGGAGCTTATTGCCAGCGAGAACTTCACTTCGATGGCGGTTATGGAGGCTCAGGGCAGTACTTTGACGAATAAATATGCCGAAGGCTATCCTTACCGGTGGAGCAAGAAGACGGGCAAGATAAACTACAACCTTTACGGTCGCTATTACGGTGGTTGCGAATACATCGATGAGGTAGAGCGCCTGGCCATTGAGCGGGCCAAGGAACTCTTTGGCGCTGACCATGTCAACGTGCAACCCCATAGCGGCTCCCAAGCCAATATGGCAGCCTATTTTGCCTTGGTTAAGCCAGGGGAAACGGTACTGACTCTGCGATTGGACCACGGTGGCCATCTGACTCATGGGCATCCGCTTTCATTCAGCGGGCAGCTTTACAACGTGGTGCACTACAATGTCCGGCGAGACACGCAGCAATTTGATTTTGAAGAGATCGAGCGTCTCGCTATGGAGCATAAGCCTAAAATGATCCTTGCCGGAGCTTCTGCTTATCCCAGAAAGATTGATTTTGCCCGCTTCCGTGAGATTGCCGACAAGGTTGGTGCCAGTTTTATGGTGGATATGGCGCATATCGCAGGTCTGGTTGCTACCGGATTACATGAAAATCCCGTCCCCTATGCCGATGTTGTTACCTCCACCACGCACAAGACCCTGCGCGGTCCCCGGGCAGGACTAATTATGTGCAAAGAGGAATTTGCCAAAGATATCGATGCCAAGGTTTTCCCCGGCATCCAGGGCGGTCCTTTGATGCACGTCATAGCTGGTAAAGCAGTAGCGTTCCGCGAAGCTCTGCAACCAGAATTTAAGGTCTATATGCAACGGGTGGTGGACAACGCCCAAGCCTTGGCGGAAGCCCTCAAAGCAGAAGGTTTTGACCTCGTATCCGGCGGGACAGACACGCATCTGATGCTGATCGATCTCGGTCCCGAAGATAAGGGCGGACCCAGCGGGAAAAAGATGGAAGGAGCTCTTGACAAAGCCGGCATCACGGCAAATAAGAACACCATTCCCTTTGATACCCGCAGTCCCTTTGTGGCTTCAGGTATTCGTCTCGGAACACCTGCGGTGACTACCCGCGGCATGGGCACAGAGGAGATGAAGATCATCGCCGGCTTGATTGCCAAAGTGCGCGATAATATCGAAGACGAAGATGCCCTGGCCGGGATCAAAAAGGAAGTGCAGGAACTCACCCGGCGTTTCCCGCTTTATCCGGAATTAAACGCATAAACCATTGCTTGATCGGGCTTCCTTGGCCAGAGGGAGCCCGATAATTGCTCAACTCCATGCGGCGGGAGATATCCGCTGCTGTTAATGATTCTGATAAGGAGGATCAAGCTATTTATGGAATATATCACCTTAGCTCTCTTGGTTATCACTCTGATCCTGCTGCTGATACTCCTCAAACGCAAATCAAATACCGCTGGGGAAGAGTTATCCCGCTTAACGCAGGAAATCGAGATGCTCTCGCGCCATGTCAAAGACACGGAAAGCAACCTGCGGCAGGACCTGCTGAAGCTCAATAGCGAAAACCGCCAGGAACTCTCTAATCTACTCAAAAATGCCTCTGATAGTCAGATCAAACAGGCCCGGGATACCCGGCTTGAACTCAATAAAACCCTCACCGATCTTAATGCTCAGATCAATGCCGATGCTCATAAGAATCGCGAAGAACTCGGTAAATCCCTGACAAATCTTTCTGAAAGCCTTTCCCGCAAACTAACTGAGCTCACCACGGGTAATGCCGAGCAATCCGAAAAGCTGAACAAGAGCATCGCAGACAAGCTGGAAATGATTCGTAGCGGCAATGCAGAAAAGCTGGAAGAGATGCGCAAAACTGTGGACGAAAAGCTGCATGCGACCCTTGAGAAGCGACTGGATGAATCCTTCACTATGGTTAGCAAACGCCTGGAAGAGGTGCATAAAGGTTTGGGTGAAATGCGTACCCTGGCTTCGGATGTGGGCGGGCTCAAACGTGCTCTGGAAGGGGTTAAACCCCGCGGCATTATGGGCGAGCTGCAATTGGAAAAGCTCTTGGATGAAATCCTCACGCCGGATCAGTATGTCAAGAATTTCAAACCCAATTCCCGCCGCGACGAAGTGGTGGAATTTGCCATCGTATTACCGGGGAAGGAAGACCCTGATTCCCGCGTATATTTACCGATTGACGCCAAATTCCCGATTCAGGATTATCATCAACTGGTTGATGCCTATGAAAATGGAGATCGCAACGCCATCATCAGTTCCCAAAAAGCCATTGCCCAGCGCATTAAAAGCTGTGCCCGGGATATCCGGGATAAATATCTCAACCCCCCTGTTACCACAGATTTTGCCATTCTCTTTTTACCCTTTGAAAGCCTCTATGCAGAGGTCTTGCGTGTCCCCGGACTTTTCGAATTGGTCATGCGGGACTATGGAGTGATTATTTGCGGACCAACCACAGCCGCGGCACTTTTAAACAGCCTGCAGGTGGGCTTTAAAACTCTCGCCATACAAAAGAAAAGCAGCGAGGTCTGGAAGGTCCTGGCTGCTGTGAAAAAGGACTTTGGCCTCTTTGGTGAAGTATTGGATAGAACCCGTAAAAAGATCGATTCCGCCGGCCGCGAACTGGATAAAGCGCACCATCGTAGCCGCCAAATCGTGAAGAAACTGAGCAAGGTGGAAGAACTTCCGGAAATGAATACTCCTTCCGAGCTGACTTTTGAGGATGCCGATAGTGAGGAAACGGAGGATCTCTGATCTGAAAATAAAGCCGATTTTTAAGGTCTGATCTGCACTCTCGCTGCGCAGCAAACTGATATTTAGTGACTGTTCCCCAAGACCTGATCTATAGCCAATAAGTTATCGCATTAAGTTGACGAAAAAGTGGGCGAAACACACAAATATCGACCCCAAGTGCAGACTTGATAAGCCTGAGTTCCGTAGGATCAGCATTTCAGATAGAACGCCGATACCCGAAATAACAGCCCTGTGTTCCCCTGTGCTCGATTTCCACATCAATTGGCATAAGATGATAGGCGGTGGTTTTAACCACCGTGCTCGATTTCGACATCAATTGGCATAAGATGATTTCCGGTCGACTTTAGTCACCGGCAAAACGCACATCCAAGCCACAATTCCTCATGTAACACCCAAAAACCCAAATCCAGATTTCTTGGGCT
>JARRCD010000097.1 GCA_029982875.1 Candidatus Cloacimonadota bacterium
ACAGATTTTTATAAGGAGAGGTTATGCGTTATGCGTTATGCGTTATGCGTTATCCGTTATACGTTATGCGTTATCTTTAAGCGCTGTTGGCACTAACCTTCTCAACCCTCTCAACCTTCTCAACCTTCTCAACCCTTTCAACGCAATTCTCAATTCTCAATTCCCCCCACCCCGAGTTCCATCGGGATGGCATTTTAGATAGCATCCCGCAAGACATTCACACCTTTCCCAAGTGCCAGTAATCAATGCGAGTTTTGCGGGGACAAGATGATAGGCGGTCGGCTTTAGCCACCGTATGCGGTACAGGCAAGCGAGAGGACAAGATGAATTCCGGTTTGCTTTAGCTACCGGCGATACCAGCGATATTTAAACTGGACGAAACGATTTTTCCATGAGACTCCGCTTAATTGCGTCTTACTCCATATTCCGGCGATGGGGTGCCCAAAAAAACGGAAAGACTGGTAGAATGAATGTGTGCTGAGATATCTCGTCCCATAATTACTGCTCTTGCCGGTGACTAAAGTCGCCCGGAAATCATCTTGAGTGATCGCCGGATATCCCTGGTGGCTAAAGCGCACCGCCTATCATCTTATCTATTTAATCGCTCGCCCTCTCCCCGAAATGAATAGGCGGTACAGCAACCACCTGTAGGCTTGAAGGCCGTAGCTACGACTATGTATCACGGCATTCAAATCCCGAGCTATAGTCTGTCACCCTCAATGGGGGGTGAAAGGCCTGAAAAAAAAGCTGAGCTTGACACAAAAACAAGGTTTATGCTTCTTGTTACAAAGTAGAAAAATCCTTCTGGAGTGAATATGATAACCGTCTATATCAATGGAAAAGCTACTCAAGTACTCAAGAATACTAAAGTATTACACGCCTGTACCAAAGCTGGATATCCGGTTCCCCACCTTTGCTATCATGAAGATTTGCCCGCCTTTGGCAATTGTGGAATATGCATGGTAGAGATCAAAGGTCGTGCAGTGCGTGCCTGTTCTACTCCTTGCGAAGAAGGAATGGAGGTCAAGACCAGAGGGATAGACTTAAGCAAATTGGAAGAATCACGAGCAGATAATCCCTTGGGAGAATACTCCGGAGCAGGGACCATCTTCGGTGCTACCGGTGGTGTGATGGAAGCAGCTCTGAGAACCGCCCACTACTTGGCCACAGGCCAAGAACTCGCCGATCCCAAGATCGGCTTTGTCCGCGGAGGCAAGGGGATTAAAAAGGGTAAAATCGAGCTTTTGGGTAAGGATATCCGCAAGGCCCCGGCCAGAGGTCTGTATAAAGACGATGAAAGCTGTGAACGCCGGGAATCTCACAATAATCCTTCGATCAATAAGCTCTATGCCGAATTTCTGGATGCACCAAATAGCAAAAAGGCCAAGGAGCTGCTCCACACCAGCTATATCTCCCGCCCTATGAAGATAAGCAAAGTACAATAGACCATGAAAATTAAAGATAAATGCTTGATCTATCCCCTCTTTATCCCCCATGAGGCCTGCCCCGGCACCTGTATCTATTGCGATCAAGGCAAGATCACTGGAGCACCACCCTTCGACCTGGAGCAAGCAGCAACTGCAGTCTCTGCATTTATCAAACGAAATCCTTCCCGCACAAAGGAAATTGCCTTCTACGGCGGAACTTTTACCGCCCTGCCCGCAGAGCAGCAAGAGGCATATTTGGCCCGGATACACTCGCTTTTGGATGCGGATTCCAGCATCAGAATCTCCACTCACCCCCTTTTTATCACCCCAGAGGTCTTGACTTTGTGCAAAAAGTATCGGGTGCACACCATCGAGCTTGGCATTCAGGACTTTTGTGAGCGCCCCCTCAGAAATAGTGGCAGAAATTATAGCCCGGCTCAAGCTTGGGCTGCCGCACAACAAGTGCAAGCGTCCGGATTCTTACTCGGTGTTCAATTACTCCCCGGTCTGCCGGGCAGCGATCAAGCCTCTATCTCTCAAAATCAGAGCATCCTCATAGCATTGAAACCGGATTTTCTGAGGCTATATCCTCTCATCGTAATCAGGGGCACCAGATTGGCACAGATCTATCTGAATTCCGAATACCAAGCCTTCAGCCTTGCCGAAGCGATCAAAATCTGTGCGGATTATACAGAGCTTTGCCGCCAGCATGATATTCGCATCATCAAGTATGGCTTACCCTCAAATCTCGATCCCCGTGAGGTAGTAGCAGGGCCTTATCATCCAGCTTTTGGTGAGTTGGTATTGCAGGAGCTCTTGATCCGGAGAGTGAATACAACGCCAAAACTGCTTGCACATCTCACGCCCCAAGAGCAGCAACTCCTTAAAGCCCATTCCTGCCAATACTTGCAGCAAATGCAGCACAAATCTTGTCCCCCCAAAAACCATAATCAGGCCCTAAGAAACTGATTGAAGGAAGTGTCTATGAAGTATTACATTACCTTAATATTTGGCATCCTTTTTTTGTTGAGTGCTTGCCAAATCGAGAAACCATCCCTCCCCGTCTGGGATGTAGACCTGCAAATCCCGCTTATCAATGAAAAGTATTTTGTTTCCGATTTGGCAGATAGCTTAAATATTGCCATCGGCGAAGATGATCTTTTATACCTCACCGCCAGCGGGGAATTGGATACTCCACCTTTGGGTCAGATAACTCTTGATCCCAATATCAATATCAGCAACATCCCCGTGCTATCGGGTCTCCAAGTGACAGATTCTGTAGATTTTCTCGATCTTGGCGGCATTGCGGAACTCTCCTATGGTGAAGTGGCGAGTGGGGCAATCAGAGTCATGATTGCTGACGTTCATCCCGAGGCAGAAGATTGGGTGATAACACTCACCCTCGAAGATATTACCACATCCAGCGGAACTCCCCTGCAGCTAAGCTATTCTCAGGCTACGCCATGGCAAACTGTGGACCTCAGTGGCTATCAATTTGGGGTATTGAATAGTGGTGAAATCCTGGAAAACTTAAGGGTCAGTTTTTCCGCAAGTTCAGGGCTTCCCGACGGAGCAATCTTAGCGGATTTGAGCATCGACATCTCCAATCCCATCCATTTCAGTTTATTTCAGGGGATCTTGAATAATTACGAAATCCCCGCTCAAGGCCCGGCCTCCAGCATCGATATCGAGTATCCCAATAATGTAAACCAGGCCCTTACCCTGCATGATGCTTTGATCCGCATCCAGGTATTCAATGAATCCGGCTTTAGCTGCGAATTTGTCGGCTCGTTCAAGGGCATCAGTGAAGACACTGAAGTGATCATCCCCATCGTAGACCTTAATGGAGAAAACTTCCAGATTGCACCAGCCACGGAGGCGAATTCCACTACTTTGGAATTTAGTAATCAAATTACAGAGCTCATGCAGATTATGCCGGAAACCATCGAGATCATCGATGCGAAATTCATCATTAGCACCGGCTCCGGAATTGGCTCGATTAGAGAAACGGATACCATCAGCGCTCTTTACACTGCCTATGTACCCTTTCGCTTCACCCTGCATGATAACGCCATCTCGATTAAAAGCCCCGTCAAGATCAACATCAGCGCAGAAAACCGGGAACGAATCAGGGAAAACGTGCGCGAAGCCAGCTTGGATTTGGACTTTTTGAATACCATCCCGATCGGAGCTACTGCTTATGCCTATTTTGACGTTCAAGAAGATATAGATCCAGAAAATCCCGATACATATAGCTTTGTAAAGCAACTGAGTATCGGCTCCAGCCAGGTTTATCAGGAGTGGCAAGAGCCGGAGCCTTTGAGTCTTAATCGGGCGGAATTGGATCTCTTTGTCTCAGAAGTGGTATATCTGAAATGGGTTTTTCATTTTGATGCATCCGCTGGTCCAGTAGAAATTTATGCCGGCATTGATGACTATATTTGGATCAAGGGAGAGATCATGGCAACCCTGAGAGTGGAGGAATGGTAAGATGAAAAAGCTGCTTATTATCCTCATGCTTACCCTTGTTTCTTACTCCCTCTTCGCCGTACCTACAGCAAAGTCCTTCTTCTTTGCAGATAGCTATATGCTCCGGGCTCACGGGGTAGAGGCAAATTACTGGAATCCCGCCAAACTCTCAGGCAATTCTCCTGCTGAGATCTGGCTGCCGTTGCTAAATAGCGGCATCTGCGTGGCAAATAACGCTTTAGACCTGGATACCTACAATTTCTTTGTCACGCAGGATACCCTGCATACCGAAGATAAAGAAAAACTGCTGAACAAAATCGACGGCAGTCTACGCCTCGATTCCAGTGGTAATATCAGTATCTTTGGCACCACCATGGGCAATACCGCCATCTCCAGCTCTACGCATCTTTATGCCAAAGGTGGATGTTCCGAGCAATACCTGGATATCATGCTATATGGCAATACCGAAGATGCCTATGAATTTACCGCCGCCGATAATAACGTATCTGCTTTGGCATATACCGATATCAGCGTGGGGATTGGCGATCTCACGCTGCCTCAGATCTCGGAAAACTTCCCCGTCATCAAAGCCGGAGTATCTGCCAGCCTGTTGGCGGGGATCCTTAGTGTGACCACCGAAGAATTCAATGGCCATCTCGAAAACAACCAGAATGAAAGCATGAGTGTCTTGCAGGAGATAGTGTTGCGCAGAGGTATGGGCGGAATTGGCTTCAAGAGTATGCTGGGCTTTTATTCCGAGCTTACCCCTTATCTGGAAGCTGGACTCACGCTGGATAATATTGCCGGATTCATCAATTGGAATATTGAAAATCGGCAGCGCAATTTATTCTTTGCGGTTGATAGCCTGTTTATCTCCAATATCAGCGAAGATTTTTATGTGTATGAAAATGAATCTGTAGATATCGATGGCTTCAACACGCGCATCCCTCCGGAATTACGCCTGGCTGTGATGTACAAACACAAATACGCCATAGTCTCGGCAGATTGGGTTCAGGGTTTCAAAGAATCCGCCGCTACCAGCTCCATCGGAAGAATCTCTTTGGCTTCCAGCTTCTTACCACTCCCATCTTTACCTATCTCAATAGGAATAGCCCTGCCCAATAGCAGCAGCGCACTCAAGCTTTCCTATGGCATAGGTTATCAAAGCGCAGGCTTCGATATTGGCCTGGCTGTACAAACTTATGATAGCATTATCCCGGGTTACAAATCCAAAGGAGTATCCTTGGCAACAAGCATGAGAATCGGGTTCTAATGGTATTTGTACTCTCAGCCCTCTTAGCCCTCTTGCTCGCTGCGGTGTTTTACCATCGCACCCAACCCCAACTCAGTCCCGGGCGCAGAAGATGGCTTTTTGCCCTGCGCAGCGTAACTCTGTTTATCCTGCTTATGATCCTGCTGAGTCCGATCTTATATTTCATCCGCGAAAAAAGCGACCCGGTGCAGGTGCTCTTTTTGCGAGATGTGTCTTCTTCCATGAAGCTCAGCCGGGAAGGTATCAGCAAAGAAGAGCTTTTGCAACCTGCCTGGCAAAGCCTCCAGGAAAAATACGCCGCCGCCGGATACAAGGTCCTGCAATCAGATTTTGCCGATGGCCTCGAGGATGGTCCCGGCAACAGCCTGCTGATCAAGAGTCTGAGCGAACTCAGCCAAGAATTGGATCTAAGCAAGCTGCATACTATCGTGCTCGCCTCCGACGGCTGGTTTCGGGATCAGGACTACCAATTGATCCAAAAACTGGGCATCCCCATCCTCGCGCTGGCAGATAGCAGCAGCTTCCAGATTCCGGACCTGGCAATCAATAGCGTTGAGGCTAACCGCTATGCCTATCGCAATGAATCTGCCCTTATCAGAGCCAAAATCCTGGCAACAAACTATTCCGGCAGCGCCAAGATCAATCTTTATCTCGATCAAAAACGTGTAGCCACGCAGGCGCTGGACCTGGAAGCGGGAATAGAAAGAACTGTGGATTTTAGCTATCGCTTCCCACAAACCGGCTTCTACAAGTATCTGGTAGAGGTCCAGCCTTTGGAACATGAACAACGGTTGGGAAACAATCAAATGCCCGGTGCGATCGAAGTGCTGAATGAAAAAGAACTGATCGTCTGCTTTGCTGATGCCCCCGGCTGGGACAACAAATTTATCCTGGATGCCATCGCGACCAATCCCAGATGGCAGAGCAAATCCTATCTGATCCGTAATGCTAAGGTCTGGCAAGGAGAGCAAGAGGCAAGACTCCAGACTTCAGAGCAAGCTGCAGTGATCGTGATCGTAAATAACGGCAATCTGCACCTGCCCAATTCTGCCCGCGAGTACATCCTCCAAAATCTCAACCGCGGTGCCGGCTTATTTTATCAGGGTCTGCCTATCCCCTCCCTGGCAGATCATCTGCCCCTCTTGGCTTCCAATATCGCCACACCTTATCAGGGCTTTGTTCAAATCTCAGATGACGCCTCCCTCTTTGCCATGCTCAATCCCCTGATGCAGGAAGTCTCAAAGCTACCCCCACTGGATTATTACTATGTAAATCCAGCCCCTTCGGCGGAGATTTTGGGCTACATAAATAATCCGCAAAAATCACCCGCTATCGCTATCCTGCAAAAGCCACAACAGCGCTGTCTGAGCCTGAGCTTCCTCAATCTCTGGCGCTGGCAAATGCAAAGCCCCGAATCCGCCTACCAACAAATGATAGTCAATATCCTCACCTGGCTGAGCAATAAAACCCTCGGAGCCTATAGCGCCATCTACAAAAGCAGTTATCTTGCAGGAGAAAAAATCCGGATTCGCCTGCGTGCCGAAGATGATATCCGCCTCAGCGATCTCGATAAAAAACCTCAGATCAGCATCTTTGACCAGGACGGAACCGAGATCATTGTAGACTACATGATCCGCGAAGCCGATGAATATAGCTTTGAAACCGATCTGGATACACCCGGAAACTATCAATTTGTCATCCGCGAACCGGATACAGATGAAAAGACCAGTGGCAGCTTTGCCGTGGCTGAGCAAGCGGTTGAGCAACAAGATTTTGATTTTAACCTACCCCTGCTCGCCTATTTGACTTCCAGCAGCAGAGGAAAACTGCTCTTTTTGCAGGAAGCGCAAGAATATCAGCCGCTTCCGGCTACACCCATTACTAAGATCGAGCGCAAAGAACTCGCTCTGTATAAAAAATGGTACATCATCGCCTTGTTTATCCTCAGCTTTTGCCTGGAACTCTATTGGCGCCGAAGATGGGGATTACTATGAGGTACTCGAACTCTCCCCAACAAATTTCCTTGCTCACAAATAACTTTACAGGAGGCCTTAAATGCCATTGTATTTGACCATTATCACCATCATCGCCGTTGTAGCCATATTAGTCTGGATGAAAGTTTCCAAAAACAAATTCAACATCTTGGGCGTCGCTTTTATCATCGGTCTTAGTATCTTTAGCTTATTCTTTTGGCAGAGCAGACAATCCTCTACCAGCCTGCGCGTGGTCGGATATTCCAGCAAACTCTTCGAATCTGACCTGGTAAAATGGAACATCACTCTGCAAAAATCTGTCGGAGTCAATGACCTCAATCGCGGCTATCAGCTTATGAGCTCCGATATCGAAGCCTTTAAAACCTATCTCCTCGAACAAGGTATGGCCGCAGATAATATCGGTGTGCATCCGGTGAATATCTACCAACGCTATGATAAAGACGGCAATTTAACCGGACATAACCTCAATCAACGCGTCTTTGTCCTCTCCCAGGATCTGGATAAGATCGAAGACCTGGCCCTTGATCCAGATTTTTTTGCTAAACGGAATATGGTGTTGCAAAACTCAAATCTGGAATACCTCTATACCAAACTGCCTGAGCTCAAGCAAGAGCTTTTGGCGGCCGCCACCGAAGATGCTCTGGCCAGAGCACAGGAAATCTCAGGGTCTGCCCAAACCAAATTGGGTAAAATGCGCGAAGCCCGAGCCGGTGTATTTCAGATCACCGAACCCTATTCCACTGATGTCTCGGATTATGGTATCTACAACACCGAAACCAGACAAAAAAGCATTAGCGTTACTCTGACGGCATACTTTAATCTACGCTGAGGCTAAATCTTCGGCAATTGTGACGGAGCGTGGAAGTTACCCCACCGAGCTACAAGCTTTCACCCTCCGGATTTTGAGCCTGGCTTTTTCACTATTGATAGTAGGCGCCATATTCTCTCCGATCCTATCGGACATCAAGCAAAATCTGGCACCTGTCCCCAAGCTCTGAGCCTGTAACTACTAAATTGCCAAACTATTCCTTGTTGCTTTTACACGCTTGGATGCTCATTACCAGAGCCACCAAAGCATAGAGGATCGCCAGGATAACCAGGTAAAACGGAAGACTATCGCGAGATACTACCTTGGTGCTCCACAAGATAAATAAAACCGGAAGCAAGGCCCCTAATATACTTTGCACCTTTTTGCCTTGCCAAAATACTGTGAGCGTAATAACCAATACCACTATGGCAATGATCCAATACAAAACTAAGATAATCCGACCCCAGGTAGGATCATCCCAGAGAAAGGTGGAGCCTATCAAAAAAGCTGCTACCAATAAACCCACTATCAAATTGGGATACAGATTAGCACCCGCGGAATACGATCTGAACCCCCTGTGGCCATGTCGTGAGCTGCTTCTGTAGCTTTGCACTAATTTTAAACTGCAGGGTATAGCAAGAAACAGACCTATCCAGATGTAATCCATTCTGCGATCAAGAATATAGGAGATCAGCAAAATACACAGTGCAAATACAAGATTGCTAACGATATGGGGGATCTTGCCAACAGGGGCATTCAGATCCATCCTCAAAATATCTTCGGTATTGATGGTGGCTCGGGCTCCCGGTTTCTGCTGCGATTTAGATGCGAATTTTTCTTTGTCTTCAGGCATAGAGCTTCTCCCTTAATTTTATTTTTTCCATTTATCTGTACACTTATTTTGCTGTCAAGCAAATAATTGCCCAAGCATATTTCTTTTATGGTGAGACTGTTCAAAATGCACAACCATCTTCAGCCGCTTTCCTTATTTTTCTTTGAGAAAACAAGTCGGCATTGAAGACAGCAATAGGGTTATCCGTTATGCGTTATCTTGGAGTCCCGGAGGAACGGTATTGCAGATAGAACCCCGATACCCGGGAACAACACCCCGAGTTCCAGATGAACGGCATTTTAGATAGCATAATAATTGAATGCCAATGCCTTGTGAGTTCCAGATGAACGGCATTTTAGATAGCATAATAATTGAATGCCAATGCTTTGGGAGTTACAAAGGAACGGCATTTCAGGTGGTCGCTGTACCGCCTATTCATTTCGGGGAGAGGGCGAGCGATTAAATAGATAAGATGATAGGCGGTGCGCTTTAGCCACCGTATTCCAAGGATATCCGGCGATCACTCAAGATGATTTCCGGTCGACTTTAGTCACCGGCAATAGCAGTAATTATGGGACGAGATATCTCAGCACACATTCATGCAACCAGTCTTTCCGTTTTTTTTTGGC
>JARRCD010000098.1 GCA_029982875.1 Candidatus Cloacimonadota bacterium
ATAACGGATAACGGATAACCTCTCCTTATAAAAAAATCTGTGAAATCCGTGTAATCTGTGTGAGACCGACGCTATGTGTATAACGGATAACGGATAACGCATAACCTCACCTTATAAAATCTGTGAAATCCGTGTAATCTGTGTGAGACCTTCGCTATCTGTATAACGCATAACGCATAACGCATAACGGATAACGGATAACGGATAACGCGTAACGGATAACGGATAACCTCTCCTTATAAAAAAATCTGTGAAATCCGTGTAATCTGTGTGAGACCTTCGCTGTGTGTATAACGCATAACGCATAACGGATAACGCATAACCTCTCCTTATAAAAAAATCTGTGAAATCCGTGTAATCTGTGTGAGACCGACGCTATGTGTATAACGCATAACGCATAACGGATAACGGATAACGCATAACGCATTATAGCTGGTTATGCTTTATGAACAGTCTCCCTCCATCCTTATCATTGATGCAAAGTCAAAGTGCTTGACAGATTAGCTTACATCATCATACTGGAAAAATGTAAAAAATGAAGAATCCTCGCTTTCTGCGGTTTTGGAGATAAACAATGAAGAAAATGATGATGTTACTATGCCTGACCTTGCTGACAGGCTTCATTTGGGCTCAAGGCTTTGAAACCTTTGATAACTTTCCGGTTTCGGATTTACCCTATTATTATACCAGTACATTCACCGCAGAAGACGGTTCGGAATGGAATTATATTCGCGTTCGAGGAGACTATCAGATCAGCGGCAATGCTCTGATGCTGGGCAAAGATCAGACTCCCCCATCCCAATTGTATTCGGGGATCATCTCCGGTGGAATGGGCATTATATCTTTTGAGTATATGCAGGCTTTTAGTACTGATGTGAATCTGACGGTGATGGTCAATGATGTAGTGTTAGCTACGCTCACATCCTCAAATCAACAGGGGCTGGTATTGCCAAGCGGCAATATCCCCGTCAATATAGCGGGGGATCTTGTGCTGAAGTTTATCAATACCGATAGTGAAGCAGGTCAGGTGGTGATTGATAACATCATGTGGACTGGCTATAGTGGCAATCCGCTTCCCGCTATCATCCTGCAAGATACCAGTCTGAGTGGCTTCAGTTATTCTGAGGGGCAGGGACCTTCGGCGGCTCAGAATACTTATGTAATGGCAGTAAATCTAACCGAGGAATTACAAATAGCCGCAGCTTCTGCTTTTGAGCTCAGCTTAAGCCCGGAGGGTGATTTTACAGATGCTCTGGCGCTCCTGCCCCAACAAGGTGCGATCCAGAATACAGCTATTTATATAAGGCTGAAGAGTGATCTTATCTCCGGAGAATATGCTGAGCAGAGTACAGAGCTAAGCAGCCTTGCTGCCACCAGCCGCGAGATCATACTAAGCGGAGTCGTGTACCCGCAAATGACAGGAGACGGCTACTTTGTAGATTTGGAGGGGGAAGGAGAGACCAAGGGAGCCTATGCCAGTGGAGATGTAAATCTGAGTGGAAAAGATTGGAATTTTACTGAAGCTTTGATTGGTACGGATGCAGCAGATTTTAAGAATGGATTACGTTCGGTTCGCCTCAGGGGTTATGGCAGCTCAATGGTTTCGATGTTGGAGGACAAAGCGGAAGGACTGGGCAATCTCAGCTTTTTGTATCGCAGATATGGCTCCGATGCGCAAGTGGAATGGATAGTGGAATATAGCAGCGATAGCGGAGAATCCTGGAATCAAATCGGTTCTGCCTTCAGTGCCCCTGCCTCCGGAGATGTAATCCGCTATTCAGAAAATGTAAATGTACCCGGAAACATAAGGATTAGAATCAAAAGCAGCGCAGATACCGGCAGTTCAAACCGGCGCTTGAATATTGATGATATCTTGCTCACGGATTATACAGCACCCAGCGAACCCCAGATCAATCTCACAGAATCAGCTTTGTCTGGATTTGCATACTCTTTGGGTGCAGGTCCTTCTGTGGCGCAGAGTTTTAGCCTCAGTGCACTGAATCTGACTGCTGCTCTGGTATTAAGTGTGGGCACAGCTTATGAAATCTCCTTAAATCCGGATTCTGGTTATGTGGGAGAGCTCACCTTGACTCCCAGCTCAGGAAGCATAACTCCCACAACGATCTGGGTTAGACTCAAAACTGATCTGCCGGTAGGACAATACAATCAGCTACTGGTTCTGGAAACAGCAGGTTGGGAGGCTCAGAGTCTGCCCCTATCCGGAAACGTTCTGCCCATCCAGATCCCGATTGCACCCATAGCCTTACCGGCTTCAGAGATCACCTCACATAGCTTTGTAGCAAATTGGCAAGCCGCTGCAAATGCTGAAGAATATTACCTGGATGTCTATACTTATGGTTCAGGTTCAGGGCCGATTGAGGAGCTCTTTATTTCTGAATATATCGAGGGCTCGAGTTACAACAAAGCGATCGAGATCTTCAATGGCACTGGGGTGGCGGTGGATTTGAGTGATTACCAGGTTCAGCTTTATAGCAACGGTTCTGATACTATTTCTAACTCAATCAGTCTTGAAGGAATACTTGCCGACCAAGATGTGTTCACTATCTCCCACAGCTCTGCAGATTATCAGATTTTGCAGCTTGCTGATCTCACCAATAGCTCGGTCATCAATTTCAATGGAGATGATGCAATTGCCTTATACAAGGAATCCACATCTTCTTACGTGGATATCTTTGGCGTGATCGGCAATGATCCCGGCTCTGCCTGGACCGCTGACGGTGGCTATAGCACTCAAGATCGAACCCTTGTGCGCATGGGATGGGTGACAAGCGGAATCGCGCAAAATCCCTCTGGAACAGGAGCCGAAGCCTTTACTACACTGGACAGTGAATGGGAGTGCTATGCGCAAGACACCTTCAGCTTCTTAGGTGAACATACTCTCACTCGGGAAACTATTGCCTATGTCCCGGGCTATCAGAACCTGCCGGTTGGAAATGTAACCAGCTATCCGGTAAGCGGACTGGATGGGGATACGCAATACTTTTATGTGGTAAGGGCTGCAAATATCTATGGCAGCAGTGAAGCTTCCAACGAGATAGCCGTATTAACCGGCATCCTGGCAACTCCCACCGAGCAAGCCTCAAATCTGGAAGCAGCGATTGCACGAACTTCCCTGCAACTCGAATGGACGCCGGGCAACGGGGCAAGGCGCATGGCGCTAATCAATACCAATAATTCTTTTACCAATCCGATCGATGGCAACGTCTACCCTGCCAATCCGGTTTATTCTGGGAGCGGACAGCAGGTCATATATAATGATGCAACCCAGATCATTGAGGGCATGCCCTACAATGGAATATTGGTGGAAAATCTGCAAGCCAATACCACTTACTATTTCAGAGTCTACGAATACAATGGCAGCGGCAGCCAGAGCATGTATCTCACCACCACGGCCCCGAACAATCCCGCGGCTTTTACCACCCTGGAAGAAGCATATACGGGCTACTATTCCGAAATTGATGGCTATGGAATCCAGCTGAAAGCCCAATTGCATCAGTTGCTCCGCACAACTCACAGTACTGAATACAGCTATGATGCCTTGTGGAATCAACTCAGCTATACCGATGAAGATCCCGATAATTCCAATAATATCATCCAAATATATACGGGGTGGAGTATGCCAAAATATCACAGTGGCGGGTCTACCACAGAATGGAATCGGGAACACACCTGGAGTAAATCTCACGGCGGGTTTGACGAGACCAGACCGGCAGGAACTGACTTGCATCATTTACGACCGTGTGATGCCACGGTGAATTCTGCCAAAGGCAACAAGGATTTTGATAACGGTGGTGATGAGTATGTGGATGCCAGCCCTTATCCCGGATATTCTGCTAACACAGGATGCTATACTACCAGTTCTACCTGGGAACCACGCGCGGAGGATAAGGGAGATGTGGCCAGAATGATGATGTATATGGCCATCCGCTATGAGGGAACGGATACTTCTTATGATCTTGAATTGGTGGATTATTCGAATAGCTCTCCCAGTGGACAGCCTTATTATGGCAAACTCTCCACCCTCCTGGCCTGGCATATGCAAGACCCCCCTGATGCTTGGGAAGCCAGAAGAAATGAACGCATCTGGGAACGGCAAGGCAATAGAAATCCTTTTATCGATCATCCCGAATTTGCGCAAATGCTCTGGACTCCATACCCTCAAACCGCAACAAATATCAGTAATACCGGTTTTACTGCCACCTGGTCGGAACCCATCAGCGGACAGGCTTACTATCTGCAAGTAGCTATGGATAGCCTCTTTACAGATTTTGTGAGCGGATTTGCCAATTACAATGCTGGCACCAATACCGAAATCGAGCTAACCGGATTGGATCAGGGGAGTACATACTATTATCGGCTTCGGACCTTCTTGGGTAGCGGATACTCGATGTATTCACCCTTTGCCCAGGTCTCTACTACTGCGCCAGACCCGGTGCCCACAACCTTGAGCATAGAAATCACAAGTGGGGCCGTATGCCTGAGGCTTACTCCAGTAAACACAGCTACAGCATACCGGGTCTTCGCTGCAGATCAACCTGATGATACTTTCAGCGATATTACTGAGGAGGGCAATTTCTCCGACGATACTACCTGGAGCTGTGCGGTGGCTGAAAATCGCAAACGCTTTTTCAAAGCCTATGCCATTTGGGAGTAAGGCTGAGTAGCGCGGGCAAAAGGCAGCCTCAAAGCCTTCTGAACCTATATAACAGGTCTTTAAGCTTGAGTAACGAGCTGATCCTGTGACGGATTCCCTTGACAAGAAAACCCTGCTTTAATTCGCTGACTTTACCAATAAAAATACATTGCAGGACAAGTTAAATGGCCTTTGAAAAAGAATTAGAAATAATCCAAAGAAATGTGGAAGAAATCATCCCTTTGGCTGAATTGAAAGCTAAATTGGCAAAAAGCGCCAAGAGCGGCAAAGCTTTACGCATCAAATATGGCATAGACCCCACGGGTTTTGATGTGCATATCGGGCACTTGGTGCCGATCAGAAAGATGCGGGATTTTCAAGACCTGGGACATACCGGTGTAATCATTATCGGAGATTTTACCGCTCAGATTGGAGACCCTACCGGACGCGATGACTCCCGTCCTCCCCTAACGCACGAACAAGTAAAGATAAACAGCGAAAAATATATGGACCAGCTCTTTACCATTCTCAAGCCCGAACAGACCGAAATCCGTTATCAAAGCGAATGGTTCGCCACCATGGGTATGGCAGACGTACTGAAGCTGATGGGCAAATTTACCCTGGCTCAATTTATGGCACATGATACCTTCCGTAATCGCTATGAACAAGGTTTGACCCTGGGCATGCATGAACTGATGTATCCCATATTACAAGGTTATGATTCTGTAGCTATTGCAAGTGATGTGGAACTGGGAGCTACGGAGCAGAAGTTCAATATCCTCTGTGCCCGTGATATGCAACGTTATTATGGGATGGAGCAGCAGATTGCCGTGCTTTCTCCCATCCTTTTAGGAACTGACGGAGTAAATAAAATGGGCAAATCACTCAATAACTACATTGCGGTGTTTGATCCCCCCGCTGAAAAATATGGCAAAGTCATGTCCATTCCGGATAGCTTGATCTTGAATTACTATAGCTATGCTACTTTCTGCAGCCCGCAGCAGCTGGCTGAGATCAAGCAGCAATTGGATAGTGGCACAAATCCCATGATCCTCAAAAAAGCCCTGGCTTATGAGCTGGTCAAGCTCTATCATGGCTCAGAAGCAGCAGCTAAGGCACAGGAAGATTTTGAAAAGCTCTTTTCGCAGCAGGAAATTCCTCAGGAAATGCCGGAATATCAGCTAAGTGCAGAGGATAATAGTGTGGTTCAAATTCTGGTAAAAAGCGGAATCTGCTCGAGCAATGGAGAAGCCAAACGCCTGATCAAGGGTGGCGGTGTAAGTATCAATGGAGAAAAGGTTTTATCTTTTGATTCACCTCTTGAGCTTGATGGTGAAGCAGTACTCCGCGCCGGTAAACGTAAATTTTTGAGAATTAAACGAGTATGAACGCCCCTTCACAATTTGCCAAACTCATCAGCACACTCGCCATCATTGCCTTGGTATTTTACAGTATCATTCTCCATGAAGTGAGCCACGCTTTTACCGCCTTTGCCCTGGGTGACGACTCGGCGCAAAGAGCAGGGCGGTTAAGCTTCAATCCCAAAAAGCATATCGACCTCTTTGGTACGGTGATTTTGCCCTTATTGCTATATATAACAGCCGGTTTCATCTATGGTTATGCCAAGCCGGTGCCATTTAATCCTCACAATTTTCGCAACTACAAGCGCGATTCCGGGCTCACTGCCATGGCAGGCCCCATATCAAACATCCTGATCGCTGTGGTGTTAAGCGTCCTGTACCATATCTTTGGCCCTTTCCCTCAATTGCAATACATCCTCCTGTATGTGATCTTTTTGAATCTGCTTTTGGCGTTTTTCAATCTGATCCCAGTCCCACCCTTGGATGGATCTAAGGTATTGGGGATGTTTCTCACGGATCAAGCTTATTTGAAATGGACAGCACAAGAACGTAAGGGTATGCTATATCTTTTTGCCATTATCATTGGCTCCAGCCTCTTGGGCTTAAATCTGATAGGCAAATTAGTCTTGCCTCCTGTAACTTTTGTAATGAGGCTCTTGGGCTTACCCTTCTAAGCTATCAGACAAGCACTGCGATTTACAACAAAGATAATAATATACAAATGGAGATAACTATGGATTTACAGACTCTTAAACAGCTGATCAGCGAACACGAAGTGCAAGCTATCGATCTGAAATATAGCGGACTTGATGGCAAATGGTATCACATCACTTTCCCGGCCAGACGGGTTGAACATGTGCTGCAGCGCGGAGTTCCTTTTGATGGCTCTTCTATTCCCGGCATGAGTAGCGTGGAAAGTGGAGATATGGTTTTAATGCCAGACCTTCAAACCGCTCAACTGGATAGTTTCTATGCAGTTCCTACTATCCGTATGATCTGCTCTATCTGTGATGCTGAAAGCAGAATCGGCATAGCCCAAGACCCGCGCAGCGTTGCTCTCAGAGCGCATCAATATATGCTTGAGAGCGGGATTGCCGATAAATCCTCCTGGATCCCGGAATTGGAATATCACATCTTTGATACTGCGCAATTCTATTCGGATAGCTATTCCGCGGGCTACAATATCACATCCAGCGAGTGTAAAGATTGCCTACCCGAAGATTTTGATGATCTGGATGGCGTGAGTCGGCAAGGAGTAAAGGGTTACCATGCAGATACTCCTTTTGATCGTTTCTATGAAGTTCGCCAGGAAATGGTGGATAACATCGAAAAGCTGGGCATCAAAGTGCGGTACCATCATCATGAGGTGGGACTGGCTGCGCAGCAAGAGATAGAAACCGAGCTGCTGGAATTTCCCAAAATCTGTGATGACACCATGGTGATGAAGGATATTATCCGCAGAACCGCCTTGGAATATGGCCTTACTGCGACTTTCATGCCCAAGCCTATCTACAATCAGGCCGGCAATGGGATGCACTTCCACATGTTGCTGCACAAAGACGGTAAAAATGTGTTTTACAAAAAGGGCGGATACGCAGACCTTTCCGATGAAGCCATCTGGTTTATCGGCGGCATATTGCATCACGGACGCGCCTTGATAGCTTTTACAAATCCCTCTACCAATAGCTACAAGCGTCTCTTGCCTGGCTTTGAAGCCCCAGTAAAGCTCTTTTACGGTCTGGCCAATCGTTCTGCGGCCATACGAATTCCCAAATATGCCAATAGCCCGGAGGATAAGCGCTTTGAATTCCGTACCGGCGATGCCACCTGCAATCCCTATCTCGCCATGAGTGCTTTATTGATGGCAGGTCTGGATGGAATCAAGCACAAGATTGATCCTGCAGACTATAACTATGGTCCCTTCGATGACAACGTTTTTGCCTGGAGCGAAGAAAAAAAGGCAAGCTTAAAATCTATCCCCGGAAATTTGGCTGAAGCCCTTTGTGCTCTCACCGAAGATCACGAATTCTTACTGGCGGGAAATGTGTTCAACGAAGACCTCATCCAAAGCCATATAAAGCTCAAAAAGGCTGAGCATGATGCAGTATACACCCGTCCTCATCCGCATGAGCTAATGTTATACTATAATCTTTGATTGATTTTAGGAATAATACTTGCAATGTATGTTAACAAATCAAACCCAGTTGAGGATAAACCATGAAAAAATTTGCAATGCTATTGTTTGTAAGCCTGATATGTGGGCTTGCTTTCGCTGCAGAAATTGATCACTCTCTTAGTTCCTACAAATCTGCCTTTGAGATTCGCCATCAAGATCAGAATAGGATGGAGATTAACTTTAGTCTGCCGCACTTTGATATAACCGAAGAGTATTCAAATGGCCAGACTTTTCACAAAATTGATCTACCCCAATCAGGCAGCCTGATGCAAGCTGGTATGCCAGAATTGCCCGTCTTGACTACCAGTATAGCTATTCCACATCATGGCGGCGTAAACGTCGAAGTTCTGAATTCGCAGCATAGCATTCTTACGCAGTATAATGCTTATCCCCTGCAACAGGGCGATGAATTGGAAAGTCCCAAAGCTTTTTTGCAGGATATGAACTATTATACCAGCGGTAGCGTCTATCCCAATACACTCGTCGAGCACAGCGATCCCATGATCTTACGTGATTTTAGAATTGTCACTATCCAGGTTAATCCTTTCAGTTACGATGCTGGCACTCAAGAGCTTACGATCTATGACAACATAGAATTACGAGTCAATTTTACCGATCAACCAAGTGTCAATGAATTGCCCGGACCGGTTCAGTATGTATCTCCGAGTTTTGACAAGATCTATGCGGCGAGTATCCAGAATTATAATGATTACCGTGATATTATGATTGCCAATACCCCACCCCGTTATTTGATCATTTACGGCAATAATACCGACAACACTTTCCATGACGCACTTGATCAATACGTGCTTTGGAAACGTCAGAAGGGCGCGGATGTGGATCTTGCCAGCACCGCTTCTTCAGAAGCCGGGTCCTCCACCACCAGCATTCAGGCTTACATCCGTAATCGCTACAGCAACCCTGCCACGCGTCCGGATTATGTGATCCTGCTTGGAGATACCTCGGGCAGCTTTACCATTCCCGCTTTTACCTACAGTAGTGGGGGTACCGATTA
>JARRCD010000099.1 GCA_029982875.1 Candidatus Cloacimonadota bacterium
ATAACCCCCTCAACATAAAAAAAATCTGTGCAATCCGTGAAATCTGTGAGAGACCTTTTAAGATAGTTGTGCTTATTGAACGGTCTCCTGTGGTGCATAAGATAAAGCTTTGCCACAAAATACTTGACAGATTTTACCGTGCTTAGAAAAGGGAATCATACTAACGTAGCATATCAATCCACAGCCTCCAGGCCATTTATAGTTACGGGTAGCTAATCTTTTGCTGGCGCATGCGCCAGTTTGACACCGGAAAGTATTCCGCAAAAAATAAACGACATCGGATAGCAAGCAAGCTATCATGGAGAATATATGATAAAAGAAGTAGGACGTCTTAATATAGACGACTATAAGACCTTAGACGCTCAAGTAGAAAAAATCTTTCGCAATCTGGATAAGAATAAAGATGAACTGGCAGCCAAGCAAATCTATGAATTAGGTAATACCGCAAATTATTTTGTGCGTGAGGAATTGGGCAAGCGCCTGGCAGTCTATGCCGGGAAGGGCAATTTGGATAAAATCTGCGGAGACTTTTTACAGGATTTTATCTACGGCGTGCGCGCCACCGGACTCTTCTATTTTTATTACAAGTATCAAGACAGTCCGGAACACATTATCAAGACCTTGGAAAAGACCTACGAAAGTGTACCTTGGGAAAGTGAAACCATCTGCTTTGAACTCTGGAAACGCTTCCCCGATGTCATGCGTGAACATATGCCGCTATGGGCTGAAAGCGACAACGAAAAGAAGCGCGCCATCTCTATGCACGGGATGGAAAATATCGCCGCCAAAAACCCGCAGTATGTGCTGATGTTTGTCGGTCGTTTGCTTGATGATGAATCTGAAGAAGTGCAAAAGAAAATCTCCCACATCCTTACCCAAGTAGGCCGTGTGCGCCCCATCCAAACCTACACCAGTGTAAAACGCTGGCTGCGTGATGCCGATGAAAGAAGATTCCATACCATCTGGCAGACCTTGAAAAAGCTGGCTAATATCTTTACTCAAAAAAGCAAGCGGGAACGCGGAAATGACTTCATCAGCATCACGCAACGCACTGTAATGGAGTGGAAAAAGGACAGTAATCCCAACGTGCAAAATATGGGGAACAAACTTGGCTCGGTCATCCGCATCCGGAACAAAGCCAATGCCCACAGATAAAGCCCACCTTGCCATCATCCTGGTGGAACCCATCTACGCCGGAAACGTTGGGGCTATCGCCAGAATCATGAATAACTTTTGCTTTGAGGATTTGCGTATTGTAGGTTCTATCCCCCAAAAAAACGACTTTTACCTGGCTATGCACTCGGAGCAGATTCTCGAGCAAGCCAGGATTTTTAATGATCTGGCTGCAGCTATCTCCGATCTGGATAGAGTGATAGCTTTCTCCCGCAGGATTGGAAAAAACAAACCCGTAGATATGTCTCCCATGCAGATGGCAACTTATGTGCATGACCTGCCCCAGCTTGCTCTCGGCTTGGTTTTTGGCCGGGAAACCTTTGGTTTAACCGATGCCGAAGCGGACCTATGTCCCCTGCGCTGTCACTTTGATGCCAATCCCGCCTTCCCCTCCCTCAATCTCGCTCAAGCTGTAGCTCTGGCTTGCTACGAAATCTATAGCTTTGAGCAACGCCAACTGGAACAAGGGGGCAGCAAAAAGCTTGAAGCGGTAAAAGGTGAGGAACTTGCTAAGATTCAGGATTACATCCTCAACGTTTTGCATTCTATTGGCTATTTCCATGACCATGAAACCACCAACTGGGAGCAATTTCTCAAACGTCTGCTGGCCCAACTGAATCCCAATAAAGAGATGGTGTATCGCCTCCGCCAGATGTTTAACCGCATCCATGTCTTGGTCAAAGGCACCGGTAAGGGTTACGATTAGATACCTTAGCTAATCTGCTGCGATATCAAGGATTGCCTTTAGCTGTTTTTACTTTTTTCCCCGCTCTAAAACCTATACCTTATTTTACGATAGAGATTTTCTTGATCTGAGTATTGCAGCGGATAAAATACAAACCATTGGGAACCTTCCGGTTTTGCGTATCTTTGCCATCCCAAGAGACGCTGTAGCCATTTTTGGAGCTAAGCATCATGCTCTTTACCAATTGGCCGCGCAGGTTGTAGATCTTCACCGTCTCGGCCTGTTTATCTGGCCTTTGCAGACTAATGGTCAGGCTGGAGCGCATGGGATTGGGATATGCTTTAAGACTGGGGATCAGCTCTGGGCTCAGCTCATCAGCAGTGGCTACTGCAGAATTTACTTCCAGTTGATCCAAAATCAAGGTTATCATCTCGGGCAGCCCGGGCTCCTCATCCAAAACCTCGCTCAAGCGGAAACTGCTGCCGATAGTACGGTATCCTTCTGCCGCATTGAGGATTCCCACCGTAGCATTGGGGTAGTTATCATTGAGGGTATGAAAGAGCTCGGTAGCGCTGGAGGAGACAGGCACCAGGATATCGGTTTGAAAATCTTCATTAGTGTACTCCCAAATAGTATCTTCCGCCTGGATTCTTTCAATATTCACCAGCATATCCAGCGGCGCCTCAATGCCAAATTTGCCCAGGAATAAATCTGTAGAATCCCAAGGCAGGCGACCTTCCAGATACATTTTACCGCCTTCCTCCAAATAGCTGTTTAGCATATTATACTCAAAACTGTCGCTTGCCGGCATTTCGTCTGCCCAGAGGCAAAATACCGCTGCAAAGCCCGAGATATAGTCATAATCCGGAATCAGACGGTTGCTGTAGATAACGTTGAAATCCCCGCTTTCCCGAATCGCATTGACCACCGCGGTCGCCTCGTAATGTGGAGAGTAGACCAGGATTTCGCCCTCCGGCTCCAAAAACGCACTATGCCCCAAGACCGGATCACCAAAGAGCACATAAGTATATACATTTTGCAATTCCGGCCAGATAATTCCACCAGTATCAATAGGATCGCCAAAGAGATAGTACTCTGTATGCAAAAGATTGGCATAAGCATGAGCAGCTCCCACGCTATAACCGTGTTCGGCATAGTTTTCCAAAAAATGGTAGTTGTAGCTGCTGAGACCACCCCAACCGGGATTCTGCCAGCCCAATTTGTACCAACCTGTTCTACTGGCAGCTAATACCGCTACGGCTTTAGTAACCAGGGCTTTTTCCGCTAAAGATGGGGAGTAGTAATCCAGATAGCCGTTGTGACAGGATGAGGCAAAGATTACCGAGCCATTTTCACTCTGGACGCCATCAAAACTATCCACATTTACCAAGCCCTGCCATTGCATTTCAGCGGAATCCGGGAGCTGATTGCCGTTGCTATCCTCAATCCAGATTTTGCGGGAAGCTGAAGTTGGCGAGCCATGCGCACTCCAATTGATGAGCCCATAATCTTCATTGCGGATGATATTGGCCAAAGTGTCATAATCCAGAGGATAATCAGACGGTAGAGAAGGTAGCACTCCAAGCTGTTCATAAAGCGTTGTAGATTGAAAGTTACGCAGGATGGTGCTTTTGATCAGCTCAGTAAAGTCTGCACCATCAGTTTGTGGCATGCCCAGCTCCGGTTCATTCTCATAATTCAGATATGCTGCCGGCAAGAGCGCTTTATTCTTATAGGCTGCATTACTTTGCTCAAAGGCCATGATGCGGGCTGCAATCTGACTCAGCTCTGCCGCATCGTTTGTACTGAAGCGTCCTACAAAAGCCTCTGGAGTATAATCCACAGTATAATCCTCTTCACCATCTTGGCTGTAATACTCCCCCAGCCGTCCGTCTTCATCCGCATCCCAATTGCTGCTGAGGTCTGCATAATAAAAGTCGGAAGGCACCGTCTCCGCGCCATTGGGCTCCGGCGTAAGATAGGCTATCGGGATCAGATCATAATCCCCCACCAAAAGCACGTAAGTAAAGGGATTAAGCACCTGCTGTGAGATCAGGTGATTGCGTAGTTTTTCCGCATCATTGGCTCCCATTTCATTCTGTAAGACATCGTAAATATTAGAGAAATAGACGGAAAAGCCCTGACTCTGGCGAAAGCTGACCCAGCTGCTAATTGCGCTATACAGCTCCGGACTGCTGATCACCATGATGCCCATATCCTGTCTGTCAGACGCATGATACCATTGCTGCAAGCGCTGCGGATTGGCAAAGAAATCTGGGTTAAAAAAACTCGGGGGAATCTGTCCCAGAGCCTTTGCTTGCAAGCTATATTGCACTGTGATCCGGGCTGCTTCGTGGAACATTCCGCTGTCTTCCTGATAAGGTTTGAGCTTGAAACTGGCAAAGTTCAGCTCTCCCCATTTCTTTTGCCCCTGATAGCTGTAGTGGCTTGAGGATTCAATTCTGGTTTTGCTATCCAAGATTCCGGCACTGCTGAGGAAGGGAGGATTTAGCTCATCGTAGCTGGTTTGAGCTGGTTTGGGGGATAAAAATTCAATGCTATAGTCCGTTACTTCAGCATCAGCCGGAAGCAGGATATTTACGCTGTGCACAGGCACACGCAAGCTTTGAGGAGCGACACTATAGCCACTTTTGGCGGCTTCAGAAAAATGCACCTCAAGCTCGATCCTCTCGGCGCATAACACGATGGGTAAATACAAAAGCAGTAGCAAGATAAGTTTCTTCATGGTTTGTTCCCCTTATTTTTGTGCTTATTTTTATTGCCCTTGGGGCGAAAGGTCTTGGCTTTACTAAGCGGCATGCCGGAAGTGGCTTGTTTCATTACATAGCGATCAATCTGGGCTTTATGCTCGGTTAAAAAGAGTTCTACCAGTTCTGAACTGCGATGCCACAAATCTGCCAAAAACCAACCCAAAGCCTGTTGAACTACCTTTTCTTGGTCTTGCAACAGAGGCTCGATGAATCTTAACATCGCCTCTGCATCCAGCGCTTTTCTCTGATTCATCAATGATATCAATACCGCCCGTCGCGTATATTTATTGCGTGAATCCCGCCAAGATACGAAGGATTCCAGATCACAAAGCTCCAATTCAAAAAATACCGGTAAGATCTTACTCCCCAAAAGATCAGCATGAACCCAATTTTCAACCGCTGTATCCAACCACTCCTTGATCCGCTCCCGTACATAGGCATCCATGCGGGGACGATGCTTCTTGATCAGCATAATGGCCAAAGTCCCAAATTCGTATTTCCCAGTTTGCAGCAGGATCAGGCCGAAATCCGCAATCTCGTGGGGAGTCAGCTTGTGCTCTTTGAGAATACGATCGCGCAGTACTTTCATTTCTTCATCTTCAATGCCAAAGGCATCGTAACCCTCGCTGAAATTCCGCATATTGCGAATGGCTAAAGCCGGATCTTCTCGGTCAAAACAAAATTTCTCGACCTTGGTATAAATATTCTTAAACTTCCTGCTCATGGTGGGCTCGGTCATTATCATACTCCTGTATAGAATTAGCGGACAAGTCTGCCCGGATTTCAGATCATACATTTTCTTAAGCAAGGATTGTTCCAAAGCAAAGGCGGAAACTGCCGGGGGTGAATCGCGCCGTTACCCGTTATGCGTTATGCGTTATGCGTTATGCGTTATCCGTTATGCGTTATGCGTTATCCGTTATGTGTTATGCGTTATCCGTTATGCGTTATGCGTTATCCGTTACCCGTTATCTTTAAACGCCGATAGCACTAAACCCTCTCAACCTTCTAAACCCTCTCAACCCAATTCTCAATTTTCCATTTTCAATTCTCAATTCCCCCTCCCCCCGAGTTCCACCGGGACGAATTAGCAGTCACATCTCTTGATTGCTAATTTCCCTTGACAACTTCCCTGCTGCCGCTTAATTTGTATCTATACTTCAAGGAGGTAGAATTATGAATACGCAACGTTTAACGATAAAGAGTCAGGAACTAATCAATGCGATGCAGAACTTGGCAAGTGAGAACGGACATCAGGAAATTCGTGATCTGCATCTGATGGCAGCCATGCTGGAGCAGTCGGAAGCTTTGATCCACCCGATCCTGGCAAAAATGGAGATCTCGGAGACAGAACTATCCGCTGAGATCAATTCGGCCTTGCAGAAACTGCCCAAAGTTCAGGGAGGGCAAGTATATCTGGCGCAGGAGATCCTGGATATCTTACATGCGGCAGAAAAGGAAGCGGACCATCTGGGAGATGATTACATCAGTGGTGAACACATCCTGTTGGCTTTGGTAAATGGCAAAGGCGAAGCAGCCAGGATTCTAAAGGCTCATGGTCTGGATTCCAGTCGGCTCTTGCAAGCGCTCAAAGAGGTGCGGGGCAATCAACGGGTAAGCGACCAAAATCCTGAAGCCAAGTATCAGGCCTTGGAAAAATATGCCCGCAATCTCACCAGATTGGCACGCACCGAAAAGCTGGATCCTGTAATCGGTCGGGATGAAGAGATCCGTCGCACCATGCAGATCCTTTCCCGGCGCCGCAAAAACAATCCTATCCTAATCGGCGAACCTGGGGTAGGTAAGACCGCCATAGCAGAGGGTTTAGCCCGTCGTATTGTGGCACGTGATGTGCCGGAAAATCTCTTGGATAAAGAGCTTTTAGAGCTGGATATGGCCGCCTTGGTCGCAGGGGCAAAATTTCGGGGAGAATTTGAGGAACGCCTTAAAGCGGTTTTGGCCGAAGTAGAAAAATCCGCGGGACGGATCATCCTGTTTATCGATGAAATTCACACTGTGGTTGGAGCCGGAGCAGCTGAAGGGTCTGTTGATGCTTCCAACATGCTCAAACCGGCTTTGGCGCGCGGTTCGCTGCATTGCATCGGAGCCACCACCATCGATGAATATCGCAAATACATCGAAAAAGACGCCGCTTTGGAACGCAGATTTCAGCCCATCCTGGTGGCAGAACCTTCTGTGGAAGATAGTATCTCAATTTTGCGTGGCATCAAAGAAAAGTATGAGGTGCATCATGGCGTGCAGATTACCGATAATGCCATTGTGGCGGCGGTAACTCTTTCGGATCGTTATATCTCAGACCGGTTTTTGCCGGATAAAGCTATAGATTTGATCGATGAAGCCTGTTCCAGATTGCGCCTGGAGATAGATTCCATGCCTTCAGAATTGGACGAGATTGAGCGCCGTTTGCGCCAATTGGAGATCGAAAAACTCTCTCTTGCGAAAGAGACAGACCCGCTTTCCAAATCCAGACGGGATAAGGTAAATGAAGAGATCGCCGAGCTGAGTGAAGACCGTAATCGCATGAAGATGCAATGGGAACACGAAAAAGCCGGAATCGAGAAAATGCGTGCTCTCAAAGCTGAAATTGACAGCCTCAAATCTGAAGCGGAAAAGGCTGAACGTGAAGGCGATTACGAAAAGACTGCCCAGATCAGATATGGCAGCTTAAACCAAAAAGAGCAAGAACTCGCAAACCTGCGGGAACAAAACAAAGCCAACCAGGATACCTTACTGAGAGAACAGGTGGATGAAGATCTGATCGCGGAAGTGGTCTCCAAATGGACAGGCATTCCGGTCTCCAAACTGGCCGCCAGTGAGATGAAAAAACTCCTCAATTTAGAGGACGTCCTCGCTCAGCGAGTAGTGGGACAAAAAGAGGGCATTATCGCTCTGGCCAATGCAATTCGCCGTAGTCGCAGTGGACTTTCTGATGAAAACCGCCCGATTGGTTCCTTTATCTTCCTGGGCCCTACCGGAGTGGGTAAAACTGAGCTGGCCAAGGCCCTTGCCGCATATCTCTTTGATACCGAAAAAGCGCTTTTGAGGCTGGATATGAGCGAATTTATGGAACGTCACTCGGTAGCGCGGCTGATCGGCGCACCTCCCGGCTATGTGGGCTATGAAGAAGGCGGATATCTCACCGAAGCAATACGGAGAAGGCCCTATAGTGTGATCCTCTTTGATGAGATTGAGAAAGCACATAGTGATGTCTTCAATCTGCTTTTACAGATCCTCGATGAAGGACGACTCACCGATGGCAAGGGGCGCACGGTGGATTTTCGCCATAGTGTGATCATCCTCACCTCCAATATCGGCAGTCAGGAGATCTTTGCCCATCAGGGCGAGCTCAATGACCTGCGTCCGCAACTGATGCAGATTCTGCAACAGTATTTTCGTCCGGAGTTTCTCAACCGGTTGGACGATATCATCTTATTCCACCGCTTGGACAAGGAGCAAATCATTGCCATAGTGAGATTGCAATTGCGGCTTTTAGCGCAGCGCCTGGCGCAGCAGGAAATCACCATAGATTTTAGTGAAGCCTTGATCCAGCACATAGCCGAGGTGGGATATGATCCACAATTTGGGGCGCGTCCGCTGAAACGAGCCATACAGACAGACTTGGAAAATGAATTGGCCAAGAGCTTACTTACCACAGAACTACCCGAAAACAAGATGATCTTTGTAGATTACGATAAGACACTGGGCAAAATTACATTCGCCTTCAGTTAAATCCTGCTTGACAGAAATATGTAATGTATAATATGTGTATATCAGCTTGAAAAAGCCTCCAGTATAGAGTGTGTAGTGCTGATCCGGATTGGCTTTTCTATCCAGATCGATTCTGAGCCCTGCCTCCTGGCAGACAGAAATAAATGTGATAGTCTTAATTATTGATTTAATCCACCGGATTGATCATAGCATTAGAAGATAAACACCAAATTAGATAATGAAAGAAAGGAGAAATGCAATGAAGAAAATATTGCTTTTCACACTGCTGCTGATTTTTGTCAGCCTTGGCAGCAACGTCTTTGCCCAAGTAACAATTACCTTGGGAGATGGCACAGCCACAAACACCACTACTGGCTCTCCCACTCCTTACGGTACTTGGTACAAGAACTTCCGTCAACAGTATCTTGTGCACGCCACAGAGCTGAATGACATTGGTGGAGGCCCCGGAGATATCAATTCCATTGCCTTCAACGTGGAGAATGTGAACGAGTGCTCACCCATGCCAAACTTCAGAATCCGTATCAAAGAG
>JARRCD010000100.1 GCA_029982875.1 Candidatus Cloacimonadota bacterium
AAGACTCTGGAAGTATATCAAACAAAACGTACTGCACAATAGGCTATATGATACCCTGAAAGAGCTTGAGAAAGCAGTTTTGGATTACTTTGACGTAATCGACAATCAGTTGTTGATCAAACTATGTGCTTGCTCGTATATATGACTCTACATTATGGAAACTGTATAACTTGTCAAACCCTGAAATAGTTTAGGCATTCCCCCATTTTTAGAGACTGTTCATAAAGCACAACCATCCTCAGCCGCTTTCCTTGTTTTCTTTGAGAAAAGCAGGTCGGCATTGAAGACAGCATAGGGTTATCTGTTATCCATTATGCGTTATCTTTAAGCGCCGATGGCACTAAACCTTCTAAACCCTCTCAACCCAATTCTCAATTTCCCCCCCCCTGAGTCCCATCGGGACGGCATTTTAGATAGCATCACGCAAGACGCCACCACCATTCCCGAGTGCCAGCGGCAAGGCATATTTTTCTGCATTATGCACAATATCTGAAATGCCGTTCTTTTTTTATTGAATCCTGTGGCTTGCATATTGCAAAATGCGGTTTATATTAGTGGAAAAGCGTTAGCCGCCTAATTTATGCATGGCTGCAGGTAGACTGCTCTTGAACTGGAATCAGGTTCAAGTCCTGATCAAGTCCTGATCAGGAGACAATCAGGACTTAATCATGAGGCAAAGTCGAATGTGCATAGGATGGGTAAATCCATTTTGCACTGGTTGATCAAGGATAAGCTGGGGAAATTGAACATACGAAAAAACCGGCACCTCAGGGATACCGGTCTTTATACTAAGCTAAGTGCTTTATTTATTTAGGTCTTCAGCTTTGATTTTATCAGTTTCAGCTTTAGGTTTGCTCGTGGCTTCTTCCACGAACTGAATGATAGCCATTGGGGCATTATCGCCCTTGCGGAAACCGGCTTTTAACACTCTGGTATAGCCACCATTACGATTGGCAAAGGTCGGGGCTATTTCGTCGAAGAGTTTTTTTACCAGATCGCGGTCACCCAAAACGCTATAGGCAAGCCTGCGCGAATGAACGGTATCGTTCTTTCCGTAGGTCACAACGCGTTCCACAAAGCGTCTCATTTCTTTAGCTTTGGCGAGGGTGGTATGGATCTGTCCATGTTCGATCATGGATTTGACCAGGTTTCTCATCATCAGACGTCTGGCGTCGGTTTCGCGTCCAAATTTTCTACCTTCAAGTCTATGTCGCATTTTTCACCTTCTTTTTTGGTACTGGTTTTCGGGGAGTAGTAGGAGTAGCTTTTTCAGGTTTTTCGGGAGCTTTTTCTGCAGCTTCCGGGCTGGCTTGCTGGTCTTCCAATTCTTCGGGAGAGATGATGCCCCGACTGCGGGCTTCTTTGATCTTGCGATAGATGCTATCCACATCCATACCCAGTTCCAGATCATATTTTTTGAGTTTTTGTACAATCTCTTCCAGGGATTTTTTCCCGAAATTGCGGAATTTCAGCATTTCAGCTTCTGTCTTGGAGACTAATTCCCCGATGGTGTTTATATTTGCCATTTCCAGGCAATTTGCAGCACGAACCGTGAGTTCGATTTCTTTAACACTCATGCGCAGGATGCGTTCTTTTTCTTCGAGATCGGGATCGAGCTCCACATCGCGGATGTATTCGGGCTCGGTCTCAAACAAGCAAATCTTGGCAGCCATATCCTTGAGGATTTTTGCCGCCAAAAATAAGGCAATCATGGGTTCGACCGCCCCATTGGAGTAAATCTCCAGAATCAACTTATCATAATTCATCCGTTCTTTGACGCGTTGATGGGTCACGGAGAAATTCACTTTCAAGATCGGAGAATAGACGCTATCGATGGGGATGAAGCCCAGCTGTTTACCTTCCGGATTTTGGCGGTCAGCGGAGACATACCCGCGTCCGATCCCTACGATCATTTCAATCTTCAGATCAATATCTTCGGTCACTTCCAGTAGATAGAGGTCTTTGTTGATAATCTTGATGTGAGCATTTTCCTGGATCATACTGGCGGTTACTACACCTTTCCCTTTATGTTCCAGTACGATGGTGCTTTCTTCCACGGTTGAGGATTCGATCACGAGTTGTTTGATTCTGAGGATCAGATCCAGATAATCTGAATTGGTGCCCGGAATCGGAGTAAATTCGTGATGCAAACCTTCGATCCGCACAAAGCGAACTGCTGCGCCCTGGATTGATGAGAGCAAGATTCTACGCAGGGTATTACCCAAGGTAGTGCCAAATCCGGGTTCCAGCGGGCCTATTTCGAATTTGCCGTAATTTCTGGAATAGGTTTCTTTTTCCTGTTCCACATTTTCCGGCATTTGTAAGGGTTCAAGATACATCATATCAAACTCCCGTGGGGTTACTTGGAGTAGAATTCGACGATGAGACGCAGATCTACTGAGACCGGGATCTCACTCGCGGCTGGAATATTATCAAAACTGCCGCGCATATTTTCTTTATCTATGGTTAACCAGCTGTAGGGGGATGTAGTTTCAGAGCTATCCAGAGCATCAACGATCATCTTCATGCTGCGGCTTTTTTCGCGCACTTCGATGATATCGCCTTCTTTACACAGGAAAGATGGAATATCTACTTTTTTGCCATTGACCATAAAGTGGCCGTGATTGACGAATTGCCGCGCCTGCATGCGGGTAGTAGCAAAACCGAGACGGAATACTACGTTATCCAGCCTGCGTTCCAAAAGCTGCACCAGGTTGTCACCTGTAACGCCGGTAGCCTTAGCAGCTTTGACAAAGTAGTTTTTAAATTGCTTTTCCATCAAGCAGTAAGTGAGGCGCAATTTCTGTTTTTCCTTTAAGTGTATGCCATAGTCAGAGGTCTTCCGGCGCATCATGTGGCCGTGTTGTCCTGAGGGATACTTACGTTTACTGAGGATGCGATCGTATTTATTTGCACCAAATAGGTTTTCTCCATATTTGCGGCAAATCTTTGCTTTGGGTCCGGTATATCTTGCCATGATTTCTCCTTATATCCTTCTGGTTTTAGGGGGACGGCAGCCATTATGCGGAATGGGAGTTGCGTCCTTGATCATGGTAACTTTGATTCCGGCTGCATTGAGCGCACGGATGGAAGATTCTCTTCCGCCGCCGGGTCCTTTTACGATCACGCCAACTTTTTGGATACCCATTTCCATAGCCATCTTTGCTACTTCGCTGGCAGCCATCTGGGCAGCAAAGGGAGTACTTTTACGGGATCCTTTATAACCGATCTTTCCCCCCGAGCTCCAAGCCAATACATTACCGGAACGGTCTGCGAGCGTAATGATCGTGTTATTGAAACTGGAGTGCACGAATACTAATCCTTCATCATAGGAAAGACGTACGCGTTTTTTCTTTGTTCTGGTTTTTTTTGCCATGAATTACGCTCCTATTTTTTCTTTTTGATCGAACTGGCACGCGGACCTTTACGTGTACGGGCATTGGTATGAGTACGTTGTCCTCGCACAGGCAAACCACGTTTATGACGCAATCCGCGATAACAGCCAATTTCCATGAGCCTTTTAATGTTCATGGCAATTTGGGTTCTTAAAGTACCTTCTACGATATAGTCATTTTGAATGATATCACGCAGTACTTTCTCTTCTTCTAAAGTAAGATCAGCGACTTTCTTTTGGAAATCGATATTGGCTTTTTGGCATATCTCAATGGCCCGGCTTCTGCCAATACCATAGATATAGGTAAGACCAATGAAGAGCCGCTTTGTCTTAGGGATCTCAATACCTGCAATATGTGCCAAGTTGGTCCTCCTTTCTTAACCCTGTCTCTGTTTATGTTTAGGGTTTGAGCTGCAGATAACTCGGATAACGCCGTGGCGTTTGATGATTCTGCAATCTTTGCAGATTATCTTCACAGATGCTTTGACTTTCATTGTTATCTCCTTGCACTTCAATCAATGAAGGCAATTCTCTTATTTATAGCGATACGTAATCCTGCCACGCGTTAGATCATAAGGCGAAAGCTCCACTTTCACCTTGTCCCCCGGCAGGATTCTGATATAGTGCATACGCATTTTGCCGGAAGAATGGGCTAAGATCTCATGGCCATTTTCCAGCTCAACACGAAAAGTTGTATTAGGAAGAGCTTCAGTAACAACTCCTTCCACTTCGATAACACCGGTTTTACTCATAAATCTTCCCTCCCTCACGCAGTTGTAAGTATCTCTGCTTCGGCTTTGGTGACCAGGATACTGTGTTCAAAATGAGCAGAAAGACTGCCATCTGCCACAAAAAACTCCCAGCCTTTTTCTTTTACACGATTGGTGCCGATATTAACCATAGGTTCGATCGCCAGCGTCATTCCAGCTTGCAAACGCGGCCCATAGCCGGCTCTGCCCGAATTGGGGATTTGTGGATCTTCATGCAGTTCCCGTCCCACTCCGTGACCGGTTAGATCATCAGCTGGGTAGTATCCCATCTCGGAAATATAAGAGCCGATGGCAAAAGCTATATCTCCCACCCGGGCTCCATCTACTGCGGCTTGGATCCCTTTGGCCAAGGAGGTACGAGTTACTTCCAACAATTTGGCAGCTTCCTCGCTGATCTCTCCCACCGCATAGGTGCGAGCTGCATCACCGTAATAGCCGTCCTTGATTACGCCAACATCGATGCCGATGATATCACCCGCTTTCAGGATAACTTTTTGGGAAGGTATCCCGTGAACGATAACACTGTTGATCGAAGTACAGAGTGCGTTGGGAAAAGGCCTGAGCCCAGGTATCGTGTATCCCTTGAAAGCAGGCCTTCCCCCGCGATCCTGGATGAATTGCTCGGCATATTGATCCAATTCCCAGGTCGAAATGCCTGCTGTGATCTTGGCGCCAAGCGCATCCAAAAGCTCGCCTACAATCTGGCAAGCAATACGTATCTTTTGGATCTCGGAGGGTGATTTTAAGTAGATCATGTTACCTGCTACGTCCGCGTAGCTTACCCTTTTTCATGAATCCGTCATAATGGCGCATTACCAGATGAGATTCTATCTGTTGTAAGGTGTCCAAAGCAACACCCACCACGATGATCAGACCTGTGCCTCCAAAATAGAAAGGTAGATCAAATCTGTTACTCATGATCTCCGGAAGTAAGGCTATAAAAGCAAAAAACACGGCTCCAGGTAAAGTAATGCGCGTGAGCACCGTATTTATATATTCAGCAGTGCGTTTGCCCGGCTTTTTACCGGGGATATGACCGCCATATTTTACCATATTCTCTGCCATCTCGGTAGGATTTAATACTATAGCAGTATAAAAATAGGCAAAGAAAATGATCAGTGCTACATACAAAATCGTGTATATCGCGGCCCCGGGGGATAACCATCGCTGCAAAGTCACCCAAAAACCTCCTCCAGTACCAAAAAATGCTGCTATGGTAGCGGGAAACATCAATACACTCTGGGCAAAGATGATCGGGATCACCCCGGCTGTGTTTACCCGGAGCGGGATGTAGGTGCTCTGACCACCGTAGACTTTCCGGCCGACAATGCGCTTGGCATATTGAACCGGTATCTTACGGGTTGCTTCGGTTACATAGATCACAGCAGCAGTTACAGCTATCATCAGCAGGACGGCAAAGATTGCCTTCCAGGCATAGGTGGGCTCCACCGCAACCTTTTGGAACATCCGGATAAATCCTTCCGGATATCGCGCAATAATTCCGGCAAAGATGATCAATGAGATTCCATTGCCGATGCCGTGTTCGGTGATCTGTTCGCCCAGCCACATCACAATCATGGTGCCCGTAACCAGAGTTACTATTCCGGTAAAATGAAATAGTACTCCCGGATTGGGAACCACTCCGCCGGATAAATTGGTAAGCCAGACGGTGATGGTAATGGCATTAAAAGCAGCCAATGCCACTGTGCCATAACGGGTGATCTGATTTAGTTTCTTCTGTCCGTCCGCGCCTTCTTTGCGGAGTTTTTCAAAATAAGGGATAATACTGCCCAATAGATGTATTAATATCTATGCAGTAATATAGTGCATAATTCCTAATGCAAATACCGATGCACGTCCAAAGTTTCCGCCCACGAAGAGATCGAGCAAGCCAAACAAGGTGTTACCACCCTCTTTGGCTCCCTCAAAGAAGGCCTGCAGAGCTGAGGCATCTACACCGGGAATGGGTATAAAACTACCCAACCGGTACAGAACCAAAAATAGCCCCGTAAACAGGATCTTTTTCTTCAAGTCCGGAATCCGGAACATGTTTGTCATAGTCTTAAGCAAATTAAACTACCTCCGCCTTGCCGCCGTTCTTTTCGATGAGCGCTTTAGCGTTTTTGGAGAATGCATTCGCTTTGATGTGAACAGCTTTGGTGAATTCTTCAGTAGTTCCGGCAAGTATTTTTACCGGAGCCTTAGCTTTTTGACCTTTAGACGGAATCAAGCCCATAGCTTCGAGCTTGGCGATGTCAAATTCACTATCTTCCAATCCCACTAAGCGGGAAAGATTGAGGCTACGATAACTCACGCGGAAGATATTCTTAAATCCGCGCTTGGGCAGACGACGGTTCATGGGCATCTGACCACCTTCAAAAAAGGCGGGAACGTTTCCACCGGCACGGGCTTTCTTTCCTTTATGTCCGCGACCAGCTTGGTGTCCATGTCCAGAACCTTGACCTTTGCCCAGACGCTTCTTGTTTTTTCTGCCGGCAGGTCTGCCAAGATTGCTAAGTGTCAACATTGTTATTCTCCCTGCACTTCTTCTACTTTGAGCAGATATGATACCTTATTGATCATACCACGAATTACTGGATTGTCGTCATGAATCCGGCTGCTGTTGAGCTTGCCCAGACCCAGAGCTTTTACAACCCGCTTGTGAGCTTCAATACGATTTATGGTGCTGCGGATTAGGGTTACCTTGAGTTTCTTCATTTCTCCTCCTGCCCCGTAAGCTGAGCAATGCTCTTATTACGTAGACGGGCTATATCCGATATGGTACGCATCGATTTCAAACCGATGACAGTAGCTTTTACCACATTAGTCGGAGTATTTGAGCCCAGAGATTTGCAAAGGATGTTTTCGATCCCGGCCGCCTCAAAGATCGCCCGGGTAGTATTACCGGCAATAACTCCGGTGCCCGGAGCAGCTGGCTTGATCATCACGCGACTGGCCCCAAACCGGGCTACAATCTCATGGGGAACGGTGCCTTTCACGATCGGCACACGAAACATACTCTTGCTTGCTTTTTCTTTGGCTTTGCGGATCGCATCTACTATTTCATTGGCTTTACCGCTGCCAACTCCAACGTTACCGGCTTTGTCTCCCACCACTACGATGGCGGAAAAGGAGAAATTCCGGCCGCCTTTTACAACTTTTGCCACGCGCTTGGTATCGATGATCTTCTCTACCAATCTTTCTTCTTCGGGATTCTGATTGTGTTGATAATTCAAGCTTTCCTCCTGTTTAGAAATCGAGCCCGGCTTTGCGGGCACCATCGGCCAGAGCTTTTACCCGGCCATGATACTTGTATCCGGCACGATCAAAAGCGATGGATGTAATTCCTGCCTCCAATGCCTTTTTGCCCAATTGCAGACCAACTTCATAACTGATCTCGGTCTTGGTCTTGGCTTCATTTTGAGCAAAAGCTTTGGCTTTGGAAGACATCGAGGTCAAGGTGATCCCCTTGCTGTCATCGATTATCTGCGCGTAGATGTTTTTATTGGAACGAAATACCACCAGACGCGGACGCTCGCTGCTCCCACTCAGGGTCTTGCGAATTGCGGCACGCCGACGGTTGCGTAAATTACTCTTTATCTTGGTTGTGGATTTTATCATTTTACCTTACCTCTTCTTAGCTTCCGGCTTTTCCGGCTTTGATGGTAACGCGTTCGTCATCATAACGAATACCTTTACCTTTGTAATTTTCCGGAGGACGACAAGCTCGTACTTCAGCGGCAAACTGACCTACCATCTGTTTGTTGATACCTTCTATAGTAATGATACTGGTAAAATCACTCCTGGCGCCTCGGGTACGCGGAACCGCATTGGCTTCCACTTTCAGCCCCTGAGGAACCCGTAAAAGTATATCATGTGAATAACCCAAGGTGAGTCTTAACCAAGGGCCTACGATCTCAGAACTATAGCCCGTGCCATATATATGCAGGGTCTTCTTGTAACCTTTAGTCACGCCGGTTACCATATTCTGAATCAGAGCCCGAGTCAAGCCGTGCACTGCCCGCTGATTTTTGCTGTCATCGGCACGTTTGACCGTCAACAGGCCGTTTTCGAGCTCAAGGCTCATTCCCGGCATCAGCGCATAACTCAGCTCACCTAATTTGCCTTTTATGGTTATGGTATTATCGTCTATTTTAACATCAAGATCGGAGCTAAGCTTGATAGGTGCTTTTCCTATGCGGGACATTACTACCTCCTACCAAACACGACAGACATACTCGCCGCCCACGTGCTTTAGCCGGGCATCGCGATCCACCATCAATCCAGAACTGGTTGAGATGAGGGCACAGCCGGTGTTGTTATACACGCTGGGAAGCTTGTCTGCTTTGACGTAAACACGTCTTCCGGGTTTAGAAACTCTAACCAATCCTTGCATTACGGGTCGTCCATCATTGGTGTAACGCAGGATTACCAATATACGTTTGTAATTTAATTTGTGCTCCGGATCTTTGTCTAATACTTGAAAGCTATTTACAAAGTTTTCCTCAGCAAGGATCGCAACCAACGCTTCAATAATCTTATTATAGTTGACGATCACTTGTGAGTGTCCGGCACGATATGCATTGCGGATCTTGGTCAATGCATCAGCTATCGGATCAGAAACGCTCATTTATATCTCCTTATCTTACCAGCTAC
>JARRCD010000101.1 GCA_029982875.1 Candidatus Cloacimonadota bacterium
TTCCGGTTTGCTTTAGCTACCGGCGATGGGGTGCCAGACCAAACGGAATGACTGGTAGAATGAATGTGTGCTGAGATATCTCGTCCCATAATTACTGCTCTTGCCGGTGGCTAAAGCCGACCGGAAATCATCTTGAGTAATCGCCTGATATCCTTGTGGTACGGTGGCTAAAGCCGACCGCCTATCATCTTACTTCCAGGTTCTTATAGCATGGGATACGGTGACTAAAGTCAACCGCCTTTCATCTTATCCATTCAAGTACTCCCCATCTCACCACATGACCATCTCGCCGAAATGAGTAGGCGGTACAGCGACCGCCAGTACAGCAGCGGCGCTCGCTTGTAGCACCGTAAGTTCACATCCCCATCTCACTAACTTCCAGTCCACCACTCACCCCAAAAACCTCAATCTCTATCTCCCCCGGCTCATACCTCAAACGATGCCACACTCTTACATGTTGTTTGAGATAAGCTCCCAATTGCGGATCCACTGCTGCAATGCCATCCAGACAGCGGCGCAAGGCCTTATTTACCGAGTTTGTCGCTTTGTCACTGTTATCGGCAAAATAGCGCAGTCGGCGATCCCGGCGCAGCACTTCATATAGATATTCGCTCAATTTATCCTTTTCTGTAAGCAGATCCTCCAGCGCGGCCGGATTGTTATGCTGTCGTAATTCCGCCTCCAGAGCGATAAGATGATTTAATCGGGCAGAAACCTCACGGATGCAGCGGGCATCTGCCATCTCAATCCGCCGCGTATCAAATTGCGGGTAGAGATTCATTGTTCCCAATTCTTCCACACTGAGCTTGCTGAGCATCTGATACTCATCCGGAATGGGATGTTGAGCTGCCACCAAAGTCCGGGCATAACGCAATTCCCCCGGATGCCGTAAAAGTTCCAAAAGATATCCCCAGCCCTTACTCTTGTTCATTGTATAGACCCTATCAGCCATACGTAATTCAACCTTAGTCTGATGCTCAATAACCTGTAGTTTTGCCGCTGGCATATTTACCTCCAATTAATTTTTTCGCTTACCATGAGTAGCAGGAAGCATGCATGGACATATAATAAGTAGCGCTTATTATGTCAAGTTAAATCTTTAGCTATTTTCAATTATACATTCCAAACCGCTTTGCGACTTGATCCACCCCCCAACGACGGCACTCTGTAATGCGGTTGTAGCCCTCCGAGCCAGACAGAATATTTTTTGCTCTCCAGGCCAGCTCTTGCTTGCTGGACTTTTCCCTTTTTACAATGGGCTTTTCGGGTTATTGTGGATGACTTTCCACAGTTGAATTTGCCCAAAGAAAAAAACTCGCATTTTATGCTTGACAGGATTTACCACGCTTCTAAATTCGACACTGTGATATAGAAATCATATTTATAAAGAGTGTAATGTGCGATGAAACAAAAACATGAAACTTTCGAAGCGAAAACCCGGTGCAGTATTAACGGTTTGCCGAAGAGTCCTGAATGTGTTTTTAACCCACCGCTCGCGGTGGACAAAGTTAAAACAAAATTTAATTATTTGAATTCGAACTTCCTTATAGGAGGAATGTTATGAAGAAATTTATACTACCGCTCATGGTCCTGCTCTTCGTAGGATCCCTATTCGCGGTTGAATCCGCGCCATCCGAAGTGGTCGGATATGTAAAATATGACTTGTTGGCTGGTAATAACACCATCGCTCTGCCGATGGATCAGCCCTATGAACTTGCCAGCGAAATTGGTGATGCTATTGGTGCAACCACCGTGGCATATTTCAACGCTTCCACGCAAGTTTGGGAACGTATTGACGCTTTTCCTTGGGGTGGTTGGTCCGGTGACTTTAACGTTACCAATGGTCAAGCCCTTTGGATTAGTATAGATGCTGAAGCATCATTCTATAGCTTGGGTAATATGCCCGAAACTTTGCCTGTTTACAATTTACTAGCTGGTAATAATATGATTATGGTCCCACTTAATAGAAGTGATCTTAATCTTGCCAGCCTTGTTGGTAATGATATTGGCGCAACTACTGTGGCTTACTTCAATTCAAGCACCCAAATCTGGGAACGTATTGACGCTTTTCCTTGGGGAGGTTGGTCCGGTGATTTCGATACAGCTATTGGCGATCCTCTTTGGGTGAGCACTGATATAGCCGGGACATGGCCAGCTCCTGCCGGTCGTGCCATTCAAAGCAAAAGTGCAAAGAAATAAGTGGAGTCGAAGATGAAAAAAATACTATTAGTAACATTTATACTTGCCTTGACAATGAGTGCTTTTGCATTCAATGTTAGAGCTTTCTATACCGAAATTAGAGTTACAGATGGAAATATATTAGATTACGTTACTGCAGGAAGCGGTGATCATGATGATAACTTCTCGGTAGTTGTAACAGACATCACTACAGGAGATACGATTTCCACCGATACAGTTATACCAATGATACTTAGTGTCTACCAAGGACCTGGACCTGGTATGGTAGCAGCTTGGGTAGTTTTTGATTGCCAAGGATTTCCTACTCTTGGCAATGTCCCTGAAGGCAGAGTCTTCGAGATTGAGTTAACTTATCTTCTTAATGAAGATCCTATGACTAACACAGCGACAACTAGCGTGACTGCTCCAACCGGTACAGGAGCCGTATTCAACTATGGTGACGAAGACTCCTGGTATCTTCCCCAATCGATGTTTGGCGGTGGAGGACCCACTGAGTACACCCTTGAAGTAACTTCAAACTACCCTGGTGCCGCCATCTATCTTGATGGAGTCGATACAGGTCAGGTTACTCCTTACACCTTCGACCCAGCTACTGCTGGTACTTATACTCTGCAGATGACCGATGTAGAATGGACTCCTGCTGAATATGTATATGCCGCTGAAGCTGACGAAAGTGTGATTTTCATGGGTGTATTGCAGCCTGCCACTCCCGTAATCACCTTCCCTGCTGCGGGTCAGCTATTTGAATGGGAAGCAGCTAACACAATAATCGTTACCTGGGATGCCGGTACAGGCACACAAGCTGATGGCTATGAAGCCAAAATGTCAACCGACGCGGAATGGACAGATGTTGGTGTGGAACTCGGGTGGGAAACACCTATGTTGGACACTGGAACTTATACTGCTTCAGTAAGAGCATATGTAATTGATCCTGCCGCTCCCCGGGCAAAGTCTTATGTTCCAGTAAGGGTCAAAGCCACTGATCGTGGTGCGGTCCCGAGTATAAAAGGTAATAGCGAACAAGCTGACGTAACCTTCGAAGTTGTCGTCACCGCTCCAGACATTCCTGAAGGTGTAGATACTCCGATTGGTGACAGTGGAGATTCTGTTACCATTACCGGTGGCGCTGCCAATATCGTTGAAGATGGCACCATTCCGGAATATCCGAATGGCAATATGAACGTAGCTGGCGAATATGTCCTTGAGTTGCTTGGCTCAGGTCCCTGGACTGTCAGCTTCACAACCTCAGCTCCTTGGGGCGCTTATTATGCCAATGGCGCCTGGACTCCCGTAGAAGCAGTTAGTGGAGTAATCACTTTCAATATTAATCCTGGTAAAGACATGTTACTTCCGATAGTATTGAGTGACGAAGACCCCACTCTGCCGGTTGAGCTGAGCCTATTTAATGCTGTGCTTACTGCACAAAAATTCGTGAAACTCACCTGGATCAGTGAATCTGAGACCAACATGCTGGGCTATTATGTATATCGTAATGAGACCCAGGATCCCAATGCAGCTACTCTGATCACCCCTGTGATGATCCCTGCCACCAATACTTCCAGCACTCAGGTTTATAACCTGGAAGACCGTGAAGTAACTATTGGTAATTCTTACTACTACTGGCTGGAAGCTGCCGATTATGGTCACAGCACCATGTTTGGCCCGCAGTACGTAGAGGTTACCGGTGACGTTACTCCTGAACTTCCGGCTCAGACCGTGCTGAATAATGCCTATCCCAATCCTTTCAAAGCCAACACCAATACCAATATTGATGTTGAAGTGAAAGCCGGTGATAGCGGAACTGTGACCATTTACAACGTACTGGGTCAGGTCGTGAAAACCTTCAGCGTCAACGAAGGTATCACCAACCTGCAATGGAACGGTCGTGACAGCAAAGGTAATTCCTGCGGAAGCGGAATCTACTTCTACAAACTGAGCACCGATTCCAAAAACCAGACCAAGAAAATGGTTATTGTAAAATAAGCTAACCTACTAAAGATAATAACCGCGGGGAAACCCGCGGTTTTTTTTTGAAAAAGATGGAACGTGGTGAGTTGGGATAATGGTATGTGCAGAGTAGTTCATCACCCCTCATTCCGTTGTTGCATTTATTACATGCCGGAATCTGGAACCAAGCGTAATCCCTCAAATCCCGTTCTGCATCAATCTGCGTGAACCCCTAAACGCCAATATCTCCCTCTTTCCCCGACCTCGTATAACACTCCGGATTGAGTCCTGATCAAGTCACGCTCAGGAGAGAATCAGGACTTAATCTCGAGGCAAAAACGACAGCGCCCAGGATGGTTTTGAACTCATTCAAACTAAGTAGGTGCACCCCTGATAGCCTACTTCTTTATGGCTATAAATTTGGCATAAATAGCTGGGAGGCAATATATAATTATCTTCATTAGCAGCGCTATACGAGGTTTAGAGGGTTGAGAGGGTTGAGAGGGTTGAGAGGGTTGAGAGAAATGAGAGGGTTGAGAAGGTTGAGAGGGTTGAGAAAGTTTAGGGGGTTGAGAGGGTTGAGAGGGTTGAGAAGGTTGGGAAGGTTTAGAAGGTTGAGAAGGTTTATGATTCGGTAGTTCGTCATTCAGAAGTCGGAGCAAGACGTAATGGAGCGGAGGCTTGTAATGGCTATTCGGAATCCAGAGCATAATCCCGAAAACACCCGCTTGAAATCCCCGAGCTGGTAACACTTGTGGAGGCTACCGGAATCCAGAGCATGAATCCGAAAACATCCGCTTGAAATCCCCGAGCTGGTACCACTTGTGGAGGCTATTGGAATCCAGAGAATGAATCCCCCATCATACATTTGTAGATAAGATGATATGAGTGCTACGAAGTAATGCCATATCCTGGTTCTGGCATAATCCCCCATCATACATTTGTAGATAAGATGATAGGCGGTGTGCTTTAGCCACAGTCATCATGGTCCTTATGTCCCGGGGCTACACATTGTAGATAAGATGATAGGCGGTGCGCTTTAGCCACCGTAAACAATGCGAGTTTTGCGGGGACAAGATGAATTCCGGTTTGCTTTAGCTTCCGGCAATACCCGCGATTTTTGATAAGATTCTTGAAACCTGAAACCCCTAATGCATGAAAGCCTGAAAGCCTGAAACTCGAAAAACATGGAACCCTGGAACCCTGAAACCCTGAAACTCCGAAAACTCTAAAACCTAAAACCCTGAAACTCAAAAAAACCCCCCGAGCAGGGGGGGGGTAATTCTTATTGGTTTGACAGTTAGACTATTTTCCCGCTCATAACCTCGGTTTCATTGCATTTGCAGACGTTTACGAATCGTTTATCGGGACGCCAGGTACCGTCGGTTTTGCGGTTTTGGATGATCTTCACGCGTTTGATCTCGGTATTGCATACCGGGCATATGAGCTTGCCTTCTTTGTTTGCGTCGTGTGCCAATTTAGCGGCGAAGCTTTTTACTTTTCCCATTGTTTTATCCTCTTATTTATTATGCTCGTTCGATATACTCGCCAGTGCGGGTATCGATTTTGATCTTTTCTCCGGCTTCCACAAAGAATGGCACCGTTAGGCGCAATCCGGTTTCTGTGAAAGCGACTTTACCGCTGCCGGAGGCTGTATTTCCTTTGACGTTTGGTTCACATTCGGCGATTTTCATTTCGACGGTAGTGGGCAATTCGATCCCGATGATCTCACCTTCAGGGGTGGTAGCCACCGTCACTTCCATGTTTTCCATCATCAATTTTTCGGCCTCGCCGATAGTAGCTTTTTCCACATGCATCTGTTCATAGGTATCGAGATCCATCAGGACAAAGAAATCGCCATCGCGATATAGATATTCTTTTTTATTCCGCTCGATCCGCACTTCATCGAAGCTGTCGCTTTCGCGAAAGGTGTTTTCGACCACCTTCCCGGAGCGCAGGTTCTTCAATTTAGAGCGCATAAAAGCGGGACCTTTACCGGGTTTGACGTGGAGAAATTCCACCACTTCCCAGAGGTCGTTTTTAAAGTTTATTACCATTCCATTGCGGATATCAGCCATTGAAGCCATAATTCTGTCCTTATTTATAATATGAGAATACCATGATATTGAAAATAGAGATTTTGGCAAGCACTTTTTTGTATGTCTTTGCGCCAAAGCTTACAAATTCCAGGCATAGCTTAGCGTAAGGCCGCATTGCCAGTTAAAGCCGGGCTGCGGAATATGGGCATAGATTTCATAGCGGTGATCCAAAATGTTATTCAGGCGAAGATCAATGCACAGATCGAGAAAGAAGAGCTCAAGTTCTTGCTTTAGTGACATATTGAGCAGAGCAAATGCAGCCATCTCCCCCGCCAAGTTGTCCACCGTGCTATATTGCTTTCCTACGTAGTGATAGGAGATTTTAGCGCCAAAGCCCTTATACCCGTAGCTGAGGGAAGATACTCCCTTGTATTTGGGGGTATAGGGCAGATACTTGTTGTAAGTAGCGCTGGGCTCACCGGCAGCATCTTTGCTGAAATCTTTTGCTTTAGTGAAGGTAATGCCGCTTGTCAGACTAAGATTCGAGCTGGGATTGAGGCCCAGATTCAGCTCCCAATTTGAGATCTTGGCATGTCCCACATTAAAGGGTCTCCAGGTGGAGCCATTGAGAAAATATTGGCGCCATTGGATGAGTTGATCGATCTCGTTGGCGTGATATGCTGCTTGTAGCTGAAAAAGTTCATGCTTGAGTCTGAGCCCCAGATTGTAGCCAAAAGAGGTCTCACTCAAAAGCTCGGCATCACCTTGGGTTTGGCTATCCCCGATCCAGTGTCTGTCAAAATATGAAGGCAGAGAAAAGGCGGTGCCGATGCTGCCGTGAAGTTCCAATTCCACCGGTAACAGTAAGCTGAGGCGCTGCTCTGCCCGCCAGCTCAGATGTTTCTCATCCTGAGCCCAATCCTGCCGCAGAGCAAAGCTGCTTTGGGAGAGGAAAAGCTGGTGTTCCAGCTCTTTCTGGGCACGTCCATACAGAGCTGTATTAAGATTTTCATAATCCCCGAAGGCAATATGCACTTGATCTTGGGGCGGCTCCTGATAGCGATAATATACGGGCTTGATCTCGGCCCCAAGATCGATCTGCGCCAAAGGCAGCGCCAAACTAAATTCGTTTTTAAGCAAAGGGCTGAGATGATATTGCCGATAATGTATTGCGGCGAGGGGATTGCTGCTGCTGAGATTGTTGTATACGCTCTCTTTAAAATCGCAAAAGAGCGTCAACTCATTGCTGGCCTTGGCGAAATTAGAGATATGACTCAGCCTGACAAAGCCATTTGACCCGGTTTGCTTGGCCGCATCGTAGAGTTCCGGAAAGCTAACCGGTCCCGGCAATTCCCGCAGGTAAGAATCGTAGCTCAAGACCAGCTCCAAAAATTGCTTTGGCCGGCGATACAGAGCCTTCATAAAAAAGTAATCCGCCGTCTTGCGATTATGCTGACGGCGATATTCCTGCCCGGCATCCCAAGAGGGTTCATAGATAAAATCATTCCGGGCAAAATAGTGAGAATACTCCGCACTCAAGCTGTAGTTTTTCCTCGCCAGCGAAACCTGATAGCGTTGCGAATTCATCCCAAAGGCTCCTGTTCCACTTCCCAAAAGGATTTTAGCCTGATCTTGGGGATGGGTGCTGATGATATTTACGATGCCGCCAATGGCCGAGGAGCCGCCATATACAGAGGATGAACCTTTGATAATCTCGATGCGGCTGATTTGGGAGGGAGGAATGCGGGAAAAATCGAAGGGTTCTCCGGCAGAATTTACGGCAATGCCATCGATCATCACCAAGGTATGCCGGCTCAGATTTCCCAGGATCGAGAGGCTTTGATATTCTCCAGTGAGCGCGATATCGGAGCTGCTGATATAGTCCTGATCCAGCAAGATCTCGGCTGTATTACGCTGATTTGAATTGGTATCCGTAAAGATGATCTCTGCATCCAAAGCCTGGCTGGCTCTATCCCCGATACTTTCATAAACAAGAATAGGGGGCAGAGAAAGCGGAGCTGGAGTAAGGATCACCACCTTAGGTAAATCACGCACTGCCAAGTGCCGCTCGTGATAGCCCAGGCGGGAAAAAACCAGTGAATCCGCGTCCGTCTGAATACAAAAATTCCCTTCGGCATCGGTGCTGCTTAGCGCTGCTCCACCCTGAATCCAGACCTCAGCTACAGCTTTCCCATTTTCATCCTGCACCGTGCCACAGTATTTAACTGCCCCAATCAGCACTGGTAAAGATAGTGTAAAGATCAGCGTAAATAGCTGTTTAAGCTTCATCATAGCTCCCTGAAGGCAATTTTAACGTCAGCATTTGCGGAGGACGGGGTTTGGTCAAGCCCATTTTTTTGCTTTGGGATCGGATAGATAACCCATGTCGTTATGCGTTATCCGTTATCCGTTATGTGTTATGCGTTATCCGTTATCCGTTATGTGTTATCCGTTATCCGTTATGTGTTATGCGTTATCCGTTATCCGTTATCCGTGTAATCTGTGTGAGACCATCGCTATATGTATAACCCATAACCCAAATCTGTGAAATCCGTGTAATCTGTGTGAGACCTTCGCTATATGTATAACCCATAACCCAAATCTGTGAAATCCGTGTAATCTGTGTGAGACC
>JARRCD010000102.1 GCA_029982875.1 Candidatus Cloacimonadota bacterium
TACGATCCGGATAAATGGGAAAGAATAGCCCAAGAAATCTGGATTTGGGTTTTGGGTGTTACATGAGGAATTGTGGCTTGGGATCGCGTTTTGCCGGTGACTAAAGCCGACCGGAAATCATCTTATGCCAATTGACGTGTAAATCGAGCACGGTGGTTAAAACCACCGCCTATCATCTTATTCCAAATTGATGTGAAAATCGAGCACAGGAGTTCCGCTGGGACTCAGGCTTGTCAAGTCGGCACTGGGGGTCAATATTTGTGCGTTTCGCCCACTTTTTCGTCAACTTAATGCGATAAACTTATTGGCAATAGATCATGTCTTTAGGAACAGTCTCATCCAAGGCATGGTCTATTACCTCCATGGGGTTTATTAAAAAAAGTGTAAGCGATGTGTCTACTCTAAAGTGTAAGCAAAGTCCCTAATTTATACTGAGTAGGCGGTACGGCAACCGCCTGTACAAAAGTACCATCTCCCCAACTCCACTCTACCCTTTACCACTCTCCCACTCTCCACTCACCCAACAACATAGCTTGAGCATTGCGCCTCGCAGGCGTAATGGTGGCGTAATGGTGGAGCAATACAAAGGCGGGGGGTATGGCATCTTCCATAAATCCCCCTCATGATGCCCAAACATACCAGACCAAAACCTTTAGTCATAGACTCCAGAAGTACAGATTTACAGCATAAAACATCGAAGTATACGTCACCTTGTCTCATGCCTAAGCCCTACCCTCAATATATAGACAAGGTCCTAAACCTGAGCTCCAGCCTGGTTATAAAAGTTCTGAAAAGACGGAAAATGTAGTCCCCACAAAAAACATATATGCTTGCAGGATGAGTATCTAACTGCTCAAAGTGGTAAAGTTTGGTTATAGAATTGCTCGCCGGGCGGTTCTGAGCCAGAATCTTTCCCTGGGGGCATAGTAGGTCTGGGATCCTATCTGCTTGGGGGCTCTTATATAATCTCGTAGATCAGCTTTTCAGGTTTCACTTTATTCGGCGCTATAGTGTAAGCAGCACGGATCATCTCGGCTACTTTCTCGCCTTCGGCTTTAGCATTGGCATGCACGATGCCGATTTCGTCGCCAGGTGCGATTTTGTCGCCAATCTTAGGTTTTAGTATGGCACCTGCACTGTAATCCAGAGTATCTCCGGTCTTCATCCGGCCGGCTTTGATCCTTACCAGGCTATAGCCGATAGTGCGGGCATCTATGGCCTGGATATAACCGCTTGCTTTGGCAATGATGGGAATTTGGTATCGTGCTTGAGCGAAGAGTTTGTAATCCTCTACCACCTTGGGATTTCCACCTTGCGCCTCGATGATCTCGGTAAATTTTGCCAAGGCCGAGCCATCTTCCACCACTTTTTGGATCATCTTTTCTGCGTCTTGGGCGGATTTGGCTTCCCCGGTCATGAGCAGCATTTGTGAGACCAGGGTGGTAGTAAGCTCATAAGTATCCGGCAGATAGTTGCCTTTCAAGTATTCCATGGCTTCGATACTTTCCAGAGCATTACCCACCGCATGGCCCAGGGGAGAATTCATATTGGAAAAGACTACCGAGACTTTTTGCCCAAAGCTTTCTCCGGTGGCAATCAGCAATTTTGCCAATTCTTTAGCGCGTTTTAGATTCGGCATAAAAGCTCCGGAACCGATCTTAAGATCAATCACCAGATATTTGGCGCCCTCGGCAATCTTTTTGCTCATGATACTGGCTGTGATCAGTGCAGGACTCTCCACCGTGGCAGTTACATCGCGTAAAGCGTAGATTCGTTTATCGGCGGGAACCAGATCAGCGGATTGACCCACCAGTGCAAAGCCATGCTTGAGCACCAGGTTCTGAAAATCTGCCATACTAAATTGAGTATTGAATCCGGGAATGGCTTCCAGCTTGTCCAAAGTTCCTCCGGTATGCCCCAGACCACGTCCGGAGATCATGGGTACATAAAGGCCCAAAGCAGCAGCTATCGGTGCCAGCATCAGTGAGATCTTGTCACCCACACCGCCGGTGGAATGTTTATCTGCCACCGGCAGGTCTGCGGCAAAGCTGATGCTTTCGCCACTCTCGATATAGCTTTTGGTAAGTGCGTTAATCTCTGAAGTTAAAGCACCCTGAAAAAAGAAGCACATCAGCATGGCAGACATCTGATATTCAGAGATATCTCCAGCCAGGTAACCGCTGATAAAGGCGCTAATTTCCGCCTCACTCAGTGCCTGGCCGTCACGTTTTTTGAGAATGAGTTCTACGGGATTGTATTGCATAACATTATCCTTATCTAATTAGAGATGAGTTTTTCGCGGATATATCCGGAGAAGATATCCATAATCCAAACTACCAATGCGATCAACCACATGATGAGTCCCACATTACGCCAGGAAAGCATCTGCTGCTGTTGATACAAGGCCAAGCCAATGCCCCCGCCGCCCACAAAACCGACGATCGTCGCCATTCTCACATTGATATCCCATCGATATATGGTAAAGGCGAGATATGGCGCCAGAATCTGGGGGGCCACAGCATAACGCCAGACCTGCAAAGTGGAGGCTCCAGTAGCTTTGATGGCTTCCACCGGACCGGGATCTATATTCTCAATCTGCTCGCTATATAGTTTTACCAAGGCGGCTATCGAGTGAATCCAGAGCGCCAGCATGCCGGCAAAGGGGCCAATGCCGACCCAGACTACGAAGATAATCGCCCAGACTATGGCTTCGATGGAACGGAATAAAGTGGATATGGTGCGGATTAAGATGTAGGCAATCCTGCCGATCACTGAGCCAAACATCAGATTTTTAGCGGCAAAAAAGGACAGGACAAAGGCAAATGGAATAGCCAAAACAGTGGCCAAAAGCGCCAGATATATGGTTTCTACCAAAGCTGCCAGCATCGGCACCAATTGCTCGAAATTGGGATTGAATATTCCCTTTAAGATGGAAGCGGTATTGCCGGCCTGAGTAAAAAAGGCCAAAGGTTTGAGCTCGACGATCACCCAAGCCATTACTACCGAAAGCACAATTGCAACAGCTGCTTCGTATTGCCAAAATCTCTTGACCCTCGCCTCACCACTGATCTTGGCCGCCACTGAGCCTCCGCTGAAGACTATCAGTACGGCTAATAGCAAGGGCTCAGTTAAGATAAACCAAGCCGGTATGCTGAGCGTAAACAGGCGAAACAAGAGCCAAGCCAAACAAGCTATAATATAAAGCCAGATTCCATATTCAATCAAAAGCAGTTTTAAGTATTTCATTCCTTTCCATCCCAATAGATTTGGATCCGCAAATCAGTCAAGCTGGCTGATCCAGATATAGCAGAATTTAGCAAAGTTATTTGGCTTTATACATTTCGTCAAGTGTTTTCGAGTTTTATTGCTTTTGTGCCCCTGCTTTTTTCCCAAATCCCCCGGATTGAGTTGGGGACATGTCTACGATATATCCTGAATTTTCATGGCTTGGGTGAAACGAGTTGATGTAAAGCTATGATGCAATGCTGTCTGCAGATTCAGCCTGGTAGCCAAAGATAATCCCCAGACAACAATTCTTTTCTTCAGGTTGACGCTCCCTAATCTCGTTAAATCATTCGCACCTCGCGGCTCTATTCTATCCAATACTTTACGAGCTCATATCCTCTATATATCTATATCAGGTATTATTATGAGGCCGACAACAGCAAATTTCGGTTGACAATTTTTGCTGCAAACTGAATAGTAGGATATTGGAAAAAAATACATTCCAGAGGAGGAATAAATGGTCCCATACTCAGTAAATGAAGTAATTGAATTTGCCGTTCAGATCGAGAAAAACGGTTATGCCTATTATCATGAAGCCAGCAAGCGCAAAAATCTGGAACCCCAAGCCAAAGAATTCATCGAGTTTTTGCGAGATGCAGAATTAACTCACGAAAAGACTTTCCTGGCGCTGCGGGATGATCAGGAAATGCAAAATTTGGAAGTGACTCAGGATTGGGAGCTGGTCTCAGAATATCTCAAGACTATCGTGGATGCCCGCATTTTCAAGAGTGAAGATGCTGCGATCAAGAAAGCTGCCAATGCCGAAGATTTGATGGAAATACTGGATTTTGCGATCTCCTTTGAGAAAGACACCCTCTTGTATTTTCATACCCTCAATGACAACATACCCCACCCCAAGACACGGAAGGTACTTAGGAAAATCATCAATGAAGAGGTATTACACGTGCTCAAGCTCACCGATTTCAAGAAGACTATCAGCAAATAATCTCAAAGGTTTAGCTTTACAGTAAAAGCAGTATATGTACAAAAGAAAAAAGCGCAGGCTATTTGGCCTTGTTTTGATCTGTTTGCTGCTGGCCATGATCTTGACCTACAATCCGCTTTCTGTGCGGGTGATGACGATCTCGGTAGCCGTTTATTACCAGATAGACCCCGCCCTATTTTATCGTCTCATCCGCACGGAAAGTAATTTTCGTAGTTTTGCCATATCTCCCAAAGCGGCCATTGGCTTGGGTCAAATGCAGGAAAAGACTGCGCATTACATCAATTCTTCCCACCGGCGTGGTTTACTTTTTGTGCCCCTGTATAATCTCCGTCTTTCGGCCAAGTATATTAACTATCTCCAAGCTAAATATAATGGTAATTGGAGTCTTACTTTGGCCGCATATAATTGGGGCGAGACCAATGTGTCCAGGCGGATGAAATCCCGTAGTTTAGAGCCCAAGAAGGATTATCGGGAGCTCTTTAGGGATATTCCAGAGACCTACAATTACATTGCCAAAATCATGCCTCAACGAAAAAAGGCTTGACGGAATTTGGCGTTTTCACAGAACATATCCATAGTAATCAAGAGGAGCGTAAAATGCTGCGTAACCAAAATGGAATCTCGGTATATACCGTCCTTAGTATAATTCTTTTTGCCGCTTTGATCTTTGTGCTGGCAATACCAAATTTTTATAACTTGGACAAAGAGAAAAACGTAGAAGATTGTATTAATAACATGAAAGAGATCTGGGTGGCTACCACCGATTATCTCAGAGATACAAACCGCGATTTTGAAGGCGACTTGGAAATTCTCCGAACTACCCGCAAAGCAACGGATAACTCCAGCTATTATCTGGGTAGCACAGAATACTGCCCGGAGACTTCTCGTCAGAAGATAGAATATAAGGTGTATGGCAAGTACATAGCAGATCGGATTGGTGACGAGATCAAACACAATTTTGGTGTGATCGTATATTGTCCGAATCTTAAGGATTTTCCTACCCACTTTTTGCCCAAAATCTTTTATGAGAATATGGAGCCTACCCAGCTGCAAAATTATATGATCGACGATCTGGATTATATCGACAATGAGACCGGAACTAACGGAAAAAGAAAGCAGGAAATGGTGGAAAAATACATCGAGATTTGGCGAACTGATGAAAATGCCTTTGACAAACGTAGGGAAGATAGCACCGCTCTCCGAGCCATGCTCTTCCCCGAGAAATTTGGGATGTAATTCTGGATAGCTACTCCAGGATAAATATCTTTAGCGGGTATATATCTCTTATGCCCGCTTATTCTTTGGCCTAAAGCCGGAACTAATCTGCACCAGCAATCAGAGGAACGATGCAATATCAGGAATTTTTGGATCATATCTTCCAGCGCTATTCCGGAAATGTAAAGTTGGAATTAGGACGGATGACAGGATTGCTGCAGGACATGGGCTCGCCCCAGCAAAAACTGGCCGGATTCCATGTGGCCGGAACCAATGGCAAGGGCAGCATCTGTGCGGCAATCGAAGCGCTGGCCTTAGCGCATGATCTAAACCCCGGACTCAATACTTCGCCTCATCTCATCAATTATGCCGAGCGCTTTCGCATTGCAAAAGAAGAAGTCCCCATCGCCGATATTTTGGCTCAATTTCACCAGTATGAAGAGCTTTTTGATAAGTGGGGAGCATCCTTTTTTGAGATCACAACGGCCATCGCATTTGCTCTCTTTAATAAGGCTAACGTGGATCTGGCGATCATGGAAGTGGGATTAGGCGGCAGATTGGATGCCACCAATCTCTTTGTCCCGGATGTGGCTGCTATTAGTACTATCGGCTTGGATCATATTAAGACTCTGGGCAACTCATTGGAAGTCATAGCTGCAGAGAAAGCCGGGATCATCAAACCCGAAATTCCTTTGGTACTGGGTGATATTGAAGCCAGCCCGCTTGAGATCATCACTCAAACTGCCCGCAAAAATAAGGCTCCTGTGTATCTTTACAATGACGCCTGGAAGGCAAATCTCGTCTCGGATAATACCGCCGGAGTATGCTTTGATTATCATTTCAAGGATTTCCATCTCGAAAAGATCAAGGCTAATCTGATGGGCGAGCATCAGGCCACAAACCTGGCTTTGGCTCTCACCGCCTTTATCCTCTATTGTGAAAAAAAGGGGATAGTTCCCCAAGAGCAGAAGATAAGACAGGCTCTGAATCAAGTGAATTGGCCCGGAAGAATGCAGGTATTAAGCACTTCTCCCACTCTCATCGTAGATGGTGCGCATAACGTGCACGGCGTAAAAGCCCTGCTGAAGACCCTGGATAAGGTCTATCCTGAGCAAAAACTGCTCTTTGTCCTCTCAATTTTGGCAGATAAAAATTACTCTGAGATGATAAAACTGATCTGCAGCAAAGCGGCAAAGGTTTTTGTAGCCCAAAATAAAAGTGACCGCGCCGCCACGGCTCAGGCTCAGGCTCAGGTCGTAGAATCCTGTGGCGTGCCCGCTCAGCGCTGTGCATCCGTGGCCGAGGCTTTTCGCGCGGCTTATTCAGCAGCCGGCGCGGATGATGTGGTGGTAGCGGGTGGGTCCCTTTACACTGTAGGCGAAGTAATTACTGCCTTTAGAACTTATGCCTAAAGAAATCGAGCTCTATCTGTCGCATCTGATCCCCCTTTTGGAGCAGCGTGGAATCTCAATCTATCAACAAAAAGACATTGATTATGGGCGGCAACTCAAACTGCAAAGACAAGATCAAAAAGCCACTCTGAATCTCTATTTCAGCGAAAAACGCGGGATCAGCAAGGTGATCGGCGCTCCCCAGAATTCTGAACTCAAAGCTGAACTTGAGCTCATCCTTTTTGCGGAAACCCAGGAAATCACCCAACCAGGACTGCACCTTTGGCATTCCTGGATCGGGAGTGATGAATGCGGCAAGGGGGATTATTTTGGCCCCCTGATTGTGACTGCCTTCTATTGCAAGCGAGAGCAAATCTCCACCCTGCGCAAGATCGGTGTGCAGGATAGCAAAAAACTCAATGACAAACGCATCGCCCAGATTGCCAGGCAGATCTATACCAATTTCCCGACTCAGATGGCAACTTTGATCCTCAAAGCACACAAGTATAACGAGCTGATCGATAAATTCAAAGACCAAAATCTCAACCTCAATGATCTTTTGGCCTGGACTCATGATAAGGTAATCACCGAACTCTTGCATAAGGATTTTAGCTGCGAAGGGGTTCTCATAGATCAGTTTTCCAAAGCCCAAAAAGCCAAAGCCAGGCTATTAAGCAAATTCCCTGACCTCCAGATCATCGAACGCAGCGCTGCGGAAAGAGACGTGGCGGTAGCTGCAGCTTCAATCCTTTCCCGCTATCAATTTTTGGAAGCAAGGGCACAATTGGACAAAAAATACCAGATGCAATTCCCCCTGGGGGCAGGACCCGCCGTGGTCAAGGCAGGACAGCTCTTTATCGATAAATACGGCTTCAACCGGCTCGCCGAAGTGGCGAAGGTTCATTTTAAAACCACAATAAAACTAATGCCTATGGAGATCTCTATTGAATCTTGACTTGGGCGCGGAGACTTTTCCCAAAAACCTGATCTATTGCCAATAAGTTATCGCATTAAGTTGACAAATAAGTGGACGCAACGCACAAATATCGACCCCAAGTGCAGACTTGACAAGCCTGAGTTCCGGAGCCACGGCATTATAGATAGCAACTCGATACCCACGATCACCCCACCTGGCTGCTGGCACTCGGGAATGGTGGGGGCGTCTTGCGGTATGCTATCTAAAATACCGTCCCTACTGAACTCGGGGATAACGGATAACGGATAACGCATAACCCCTCAACATAAAAAAATCTGTGAAATCCGTGAAATCTGTGTGAGACCCTCGCTGTGCGCATAACGGATAACGCATAACGGATAACCTATCCATATAAAATCTGTGAAATCCGTGAAATCTGTGAGAGACCCTCGCTGTGCGCATAACGGATAACGGATAACGCATAACGGATAACCTCTCCTTATAAAATCTGTGCAATCCGTGTAATCTGTGAGAGACCCTCGCTGCATGTATAACGCATAACGCATAACGGATAACGCATAACAGATAACCCCCTCAACATAAAAAAATCTGTGCAATCCGTGTAATCTGTGTGAGACCTTCGCTGTGTGTATAACGCATAACGGATAACCCCCTCAACATAAAAAAAAATCTGTGCAATCCGTGTAATCTGTGTGAGACCTTTTAAGATAGTTGTGCTTATT
>JARRCD010000103.1 GCA_029982875.1 Candidatus Cloacimonadota bacterium
ACTCTCTCCCCTGCGCCGGAGCTTTTCCATATATTCTTGATGTTTTGTAATAGCGGTCAAAACCAAGAGTAATGACCCGGCTCAATCTATATATTCATCAAGACCATTGCATAAACCATCGATGCATGTATTGAGATGAATTTGTTCTGTTGCCGCCCGCCATTTTCTGTCTCGAAGTGACCTTTTTGGTCTATTTTCTCAATTATGCCTCATAAAACCCCTCTTATGAAGCCCGTTTTTTGGTTTTTCCCAAAATCTGGGCAGACCTCTCCTATCTCACGCTCGAAGAATCTTCAGACTACGCTTCAGATTGAAGGCAATTGCTCCCATGTACAGAAAGTCTGCCGTCTTTTGTAGCCCCATATAGATTGACCTGCCCCAGCGAAAGTGTTTCTTAAGACCCCCAAAGCTACGCTCAACCCGGTATCTCTGAGTAGATACAGAATAGTTGAAGAGCTTGGTTTCCTCTGGCATATCCTGATTCTTCTTTTTCTTCTTCATGATTCCGGAAACCAGATTCCTCTCTTGCAGGGCTTCCTCGTTATCCTGGCTGCAGTAACCCTTGTCTGCAAGGACCTCTGTCTCCTCTGGAAGCTCCAGGGACTCCACCAAAGGCATGAGCATGTGCCCATCATAGACATTGGCCGGAGTAACCTCAATTGCTTGGACTAAACCATGAGTCTTGTCCACAGCTGTGTGCCCCTTGTAGCCATAGATGCTCTTATTGCCTTTCTTCAGCCACCTGGCTTCAGGGTCTTTGGACTCTTCGATCGTCAGAACGGTTGCCTGATAGGTCGTCTGACCGGGGATCTCATCATCTCCCACAGGTTCGGTCTCGATGAACTCTTTCCTGCGGGGACGGGCATGCGATTCAACCAAAGTTGCGTCCACGATCACGCCTTCTGTAATTCTGATGTCATGCTTACTCAATTGATGATTGATCTCCTGAAGCAGCTTCTCGTAGATTCTCTTTTCTGAAAACCTGCCTCGCCAGCGACAGATTGTGGAATGATCCGGAACAGGATTCTCCATACTCAAATGACAAAACCACAGGAACATCGTATTATAGACAAGCTGCTCTTCCATCTGGTAATCAGATAACTTGTACCAAGCCTGAACTAACATGATCCGAAACATCACTTCTGCCGAATATGCGTCTCTCCCGGCTACAGAGGTCCTTCTGATCTCAACTTTGCTGATCAGTTTGTTGATCCTTTTCCAGTCTATCAGTTGATCCACATCTTTAAGGAAGTGTTTGCGGCTTGCCAAACGATTGGCAATCTCTTGATCTGCGAAGGTTAGGGTTTGCTTTTCCATGATTAGCTCCTGTGTATTGATTGAGCCATAATCACACGTGTATCTATTTTGTCAAGAACTATTTAGATAAACTTATTGTCCATTTTAACGTGCAATGGTCTTTACAATATTTAACTGTGAAACAAGATCAACCATTAGCGGTATTCGGTCAACAACTTTTTGCTTGGCTGCTAGTCCCGATCCCGGTAAGTATCCGGTACTTAACCCAGATAAGGCTATGACCCCAGCTGTCTGTTAGCTGGATGGTTTGGGCACAAAAATGCCGGACACCCGCAACAGGCATCCGGCTCTATGGATAGTTCTAAACAGGTTAGCGGTTCGTTACAGCACTCACTTTGAAGAAAGTGGCGGATGGTTCCATATCCAGAAAGATATAGGTATTCTGCACAGGAATGGCCTGCCATGATGCCGCATCCGGGTTGTTGCCACAGTAAACTATATAGGATGCAGCGCCGGGCACTTCATCCCAGACCAGGGTGTAGTATCCTGCACTGGGGACGATGCGCACATTCTGCGGGATAATCAGTGCTGGATTGATATACTCGTAGCATCCGATATCCGGCAGATTACGCAGATTGCCTTCGATATCAACGAGCACATCCGGCAACAGAACACCCGCGTCGATTGCTTCAGAGCCGCTCTGTAGCGCATATTCTCCAGTTTGGAGTAGCGGGTCGGCATATAGGGAGTTATTGTCCATAGTGGCGCTCTGATACGCTGTAATGTCCATCAGGGATTCACCACCCAGTTTTACCGGAATGCCACTCGCGCTATAATAGATATTATTACTCAATGTCCCAATATCGCCAAAGCTGTTGAACGCTGCTGCGATCCCACTGGCGGCCACAAAGATATTGTTCCTGGCATCCAGGCCTTCGCTTTGGTTGCCATGGCTAAAGGCAGTATGATTGCTATTGGTACTTGTGCTCACCACTGTGTTATGATACATTCTCACATTGGGAGTACGGTAAAAGTACAGGGCAGAAGTGCCGGAACTCCGCATATAGTTATTGAAGTAATCCTGGCTCCCCGTGCTTTGCGAAATGGGAGAAATATACACAGCATAGTCTGTAGCGCTACAGAGCTCGTTGCCATCAAGCAAGAGGGAATTGATATTGGAAATACTCAGCGCATTGCTTGAGCTGTGAATCACATTGCTCAGGATCTGCGCTTCTGCCATTTGGGCCAGGGAAAAGCCGATATTGGTCTGATCAATGTTGTTGTTCTGAATCAGGTAGGATCCATAGCTGGTATTATCATAGATTTTAATGCCATAGCCCAGACTCTGCACGGTGTTGTGCTCAAATACAAAATCCCGCATTGTAGCATTGTAGCCATACAGCGCGGAGGCATTTGAGCTATTTCCTCCGGCGCCATAGAAGATGCAGTTTCTGATCTGCAAAGCTTCATTGTATATATTCAGGCTCAAGGCTGTGCCAAATTGAGGATTTGCAGTAGTGAAGATGATATTCTCAAAGCTCAGATTCTGAGTGCCGGTAAGCCGCAGGATGTGATTATCACTGCTTGAGGCTGCGGTATAGGTAAACACCACTTCACCCTCTTCTGAGCCGATGACCTTTACCCGGCTGCCGTTATGGGTTCCCGGAATATGTCCCAGATCCATATTCAGGCCATATGTTCCCGGAGCTACCAAAACAGTAACATGCCCTGCTACGCCCCGCTTCATCAAGGCATTGAAAGCAGCTTCCGGATCTGCGTAGGTGCCAATGCCGCCCACGATGACGTTTGAGATGATGGGAGCTCCAGCATCAATGATAACATTGGCCCCAGGATCCGTTCCAGCACCTGAGGACCAGGGAATATTGTCGATATCGGTATCAAAAGTCGGGATCACACCACGCATTCTGAGATAAGAACATTCATTATAGCCGTTATCATTGGTCAGGGCATTGGCAAAAGTACCGGTAGGATCATTTAGTTGCTGGGAGATCAAAGCAAGAGGGCGGTAGTACGTTCCCAGATATTGCCCCAGATCACTTCTATTGCTGAAGTAAGTATTGCTCTGCCAGGTAAGATCCGAGGAAGACAAAACACGCAGGGCATAGCCTTTCTGCGGAGCGGAGATCACATTATTGATGATGTTCATTTGGCTGCAATTTCTCAGATAAAAAGCAGAGCCCGTATCTGTGCTGCCGTTCATCTCAGCCACCAGGGTATTGTGCACTACATCTACCAGATTGCCATTATAGATGTAAAGAACGGGAACCGCACATACGGAATTGTTCAGATATACGATATTCTTGTATATGCCAAATACATTTTCACTGTCTAAGCCCTGAATATGGTGCAGTTCTACACAGGCATTGCCGCTGCCAGTGGAAGTGGTGATCAGCTTGTTGCGGTAAATGCCTCCTTCCCCATCCACATTGTACAGATAGATAGCCTCGGTAAAATTGTTCATCTGATTTGCCGAGATCATCACCCGGGAGGCCCGGTAAATCACTACAGGATAGCTTACTGAATTGAAGCTATTGGCGCTAACAATGATATTCTGATAGTGGTTAGCGTCATAATTGTCCCCCTTGATATACAAGCCATAGCCGGGATTTGAGAAAGTGGATTGCATGATGGTAAGGCCATCGCCAAGGCTGGTACCGGTATGGATGGCAGTACTGATGCTGGTGGGAAGATCAAAGCCCATATAGGAAAAGATGATATTTTCACAGCGTCCCTGGGTGTTAAAGAACTGCACTGGAAGGGTGCTGGAAGAGCTTTGCATATTCATGAAGGTGAAGGCCACATTGTGTACAGCGATTAGCTTCATAAAATAATTGTCTGCTGCTAAGCTGCCACCAGGATTGATGGTATAGATGCCATCGCCGCTGAAACTTAGCATCCATTCCTCGTTATCGGAGGGGAAGTATTTCAGCTGATATCCCCCATCATAGGTGCCTGGGGCAAGCTGGATGTTTACAGAGCCATCGATGCCGTGGTAATGCAAAGCAGCCAAAAATTCCTCCAGACTGGGATAATCTGCTTCGGCACTGCCCACGCTGTAAGTGCCGGAAAGGGGGTCCAGATCGTTGATCCCAATTTGCTGCTGAGCCCCGATATCCCAGGCCCCGATTCTGGGGTTGCCTGCAAGATCATCGGAAAACTCACTTCTGGTGCTACCGATAGCCCGCAGATACTGGCTGTGAATCTGCAGATCATCATCCCAAAGAGGGTTGTATCTTACGCTGTGGACGTTGCTTTCGGGATATGCATCCTGCATGGCGGAGATTGAAGTGTATAGCTGACCAAACTGAACCAGGTAGTTCCCTTCTGTGTAATAACAGTTGTAATCTATCACAATGCTGGGATCTGGGTTATAGTATGGGATTTGAGCGGCCAGACCCAGGTTACATACGAAAATATTGTTCACAATGTCCACATTGGGGGCAGTTTGGTACCAATAAAAAGCTGAGCTATTATCATTTGTGTTTTGCACATAGACGGAGTTGTTCAGCACATTGCACTCACCTCCGCCAATGGTGATACCGCTACCGGAACCGGTGATCTGCACAAAATTGTTGGCGATTAGATTACGCTGATCCATGCTCGGGGAATTGGAAATGTAAAAGCCGCCACTAGACGAGAGCACCCGGTTGCGCATGATATTGCAGCTTATGGAACCATTGCTTATGATGGCGTAATGAGTGATACCCTCAAAAAGGTTATCTCCTATATAGGGAAATTGGGTCTGAGAAAGCTGGATGCCATTATAGATGTTGCTAAAACTGCAAGCGCTGATTTCCAAATCTGTACCATAAGCATAGATACCTAACGCATTTCCGTTAAAAACACTGGCTACAACCTTGATGTTCGTAGTCACTTCATCCTCGATGGCGATGCTGCATTTATTGTTTGGATAAGTTCCGGAATATATTGGAGCAGAGAAATTGCACCACCTGAAAGTGATATCTTTGGCATAGCTATTGATCCCGATGATGTTACTGATTTCGCTTGACTCGGTGCTAAAATTGATCCTCTCGATCAGCATATATTGGCTGCGATACAAAGCCAGCACATAATTTGCCGTAGCACTTTGTGCTGAATAGCTGATCGTAGGGTAGGTAGCGAGATCTGAACGAAGGGTAACAATGCGATCCTGCCCGGAGCCGGGAATGCGATCAAATGCAATCTGTTCATTGTATGCAGCATCGACCAGGTTTCCCGTAACCGCAGCAATGATCCCCCTGAACGAAAGAGCATAACTGAAATCGCTGATAGTCTCAAAATCTTCGCCTTGACCGATGTTGTACGTACCTGCCAGCCTGGTCATCCCGGGATCGCTGCTGAACTCCCAACATCCAGGATCCGGAGCAGTCGTGCTTCTGGGAGTGCCAGCAATATCCTCCGCGATCTGAACATAGGGGCCATAGTTATCCAGCCTGGGAGCAGAAGTGTGTAGATCCGCATCCGTGAAATGAGGGTTGTAATCCAGATTATTGAAACCAAACAGGGCATTCATCTGGTCTATATCCAGGTAAGAGGTATTTAGTTGCTTACCCAGATAGCTTCCCCTGCTATAGATATTGTTGTATTCCACGGTATTGGGATCCGAATTGCTCTGATCCACATTGCTGAAGAATAGAGCGTATCCGGTGGCAGTATTGATCAGCATATTCTTTCTCAAGGTGTTGCCACTGCCACCCAGGTAGCAGGCTATACTGCGGCTATCAGCGGAACTCAGCTCCACCGAGTTGTGAGCAGCATAAATATCCTCACATTGGTTCAGTACCAGACCATAGGCTTCTACCGATCCATTTCCCCCGTACCAGTTGTAACCGCTTACAGTGATCATATTGTTATAAACATTCGGTGTGCTGCCCGGATCAACAGGATCACAGCCGACAAAATCCATCCCCTTTGCCCAGGCATGTATGCGGTTTTTACTCACATCCAAAGAACCGGAAAGGCTGGAGGCACCAAATCCGACATTGGCATCATGCATCTGATTGTTGTTATAAGAAAGATTGTGAACTTGCTTCAGATAAACTCCGTAGTACCCACCCTGATGGATGTTTGCATAGATGTCCCAATCGGAGAAAAGCGCTCTGGAATCTGAAGCATTTATCTTAATGTGATAGCCGCCATCGAAGAATTGATTGAGGCGAATCTGAACATCATCAGCGTCATTGGAGCCTTCACATTGGAAATACAGGGATTCATTGTTATCGCTAGAGCTGCCAAAATTGAAGAACCGGTTATTCTGAAACAGCAAATCATTGCTGTCCCCGACCACCACGATACTTCGTGCATAGGTTCCAGTAGGTGCAAAATCAAGGTTGTCAATCACCACATTATCGGTATCATGAATCCTGATAATGAAATTGTTACTATTATCTGTGGCATTATTGCCAAGCACCACTTCGCCGTTGTCATTGGTAAGCGCACTGATCAATAGATTGTATCCGGATAGATCCAGATCATCAATATCATAAGGCCCGGTGTAGGTACCGGGATTGAAATACAATTGCACGTTTCCAGTTACATTTGCCGCGTGTAATGCCACAATGGCATCATCCAGATCTGCATAATCTGCAGCCGTGCCTCCGATATAATAAGGCCCCTGCATCGTTGTCTGCCCATACAGTATACAGGCTATAAACATCAGTGAGATAAACATCACTTTGTGCATACTATTCTCCTGCTTCTTTTTTGTTTCTGTGGATTTGTAAGTGCCAACCGCCATTTATCCAAGCTATTGTCCACGAGCTTTGAAGCCGGGAAATTAGTCAAGTGCTCAGATTCATAGGAAACAAGGATCTCAGAGCTTTATCGCTTATAAATAAAGTAAGATATTTGAATAAACAATAGGCTAACAATTAGTTAAACTGTGGATACATTTCCACACCCTACCTTCAGTAAAACTCGATTTGCGAGACCGGTCTTAAGCTTGAGCCAAGAATTTCTATAGCGCTGGCAGTGAAAATAGCAGGATATTCAGTGCCTCTTCCCCATCCTCATCCCAGAAATAGAACTTATGTTGCTTCAAAAGCGGCAATTGCTTACGCATCGTGGAAGGCAGAGTGAGACGGATCAGTTTACGCGGACCAAAGAAGTATTGCAAATATGGAAGATCAACGCTTATATCCTCTGGAACGTCCGAAAGCAGTGTAATGCAGCGCTCTCCCTCGGAACCAATGAGATACAAAGCTCTTTTTGCCTTGAATACGGTAGCATGCTCCCTGATATAGGGTAAGGATTCTTCCTTGCTGTGCACCACATGCCAGTTCAGGGGCAAATGCTGCGGATAGTGCAAAAAGATTTCCATACCATAATCCTGCACAATCTCAGGTTTCTGGGTGCGCACTACGCCGCGGCGTTCTAGATTATAATAAGCAGTCAGTAATTTGGAGCCCATCCTGGCAGTGATAGCCAGACTCTCAGTATTCTTGTAATAAGTGCAGAACTCATATTTCAGCTGCGACTGCTGCTTCTTCAAAGATGCCGCAAAATGAAAGAGCTCACGGTTCATCAGCTTTGCAATTCCTTTGCCCTGATAGTGGCGATGCACTCGCAGACCCTCAAACCACAGCACATGATCCGGCAAACGGGTAAGCTTCAAACAGGCTACTACTTTGCCATGATATTCACATACAAAGAACCAATCCTCGCCAATCCAGCGATCCAGAATTTGTGGTAGATAATCATGCCCACCCCAGATCCCACGTGAGACATCAATCAGGTCTTCACGATCTGAGGCTTGAGCCAAGCGTACTATGCAATCTTCAATCTTAAACATATTTACCAGATCAAGGTTTATGAGTATCTGGTCAAGAGAAATCTACGGACAAGCAAACAGAACTATAGGCCAATATAAAGAGTCACCGATAATTGCAAATAGCGATCACTTAAACAAAATAGATAAGTCGAAGAGACAAAAGAATATCCGAAGAGCATTTGCAGAAGACCACTTGGACATTGTTTTAGTAAATTTCCCTGTTTTGATCACCAAAACCTGCAAATTGGACACTATTTTGTCCAAGTGGTAGTTACTA
>JARRCD010000104.1 GCA_029982875.1 Candidatus Cloacimonadota bacterium
GCTCTTCCGATCTTTGGTTTGTCGGATTTAAAATAAACACAAACATCCATACCCCTCGTTGCTTGGTTGTTATAAATTGAACTTGGATACTGGGGATAAAAGGTTTTCTGTGAGCCAGTATTAAACAGAAGCCCCCCCCCCCCCCCCATCAGCTTTATTATCGTAAATATCTACGTTGCTAAGGAAAACACTAGATCCAGTACTTGCGGCTAATCCCCCCGCATCTATAGCTGTACAGTTTCGAATAACTGAATTGAAAAGTGACAAACTCGAATATCTAACTAAGATTCCTCCTGTTCTATTGGTATATGTATTCAAGCCCATTTCATTATTGACAAAGGTAAAGCCATTGATTGTTATGGTTTCGCCACTGGTAATTTTGATGCAAGACTCCAAATTACCATCTATTATCGTATTCTCAATATACTGCTGCAAGGGGTCAATGGAATACAAGCTGGCCATCGTGATATTGCTGCCGTTTGTGATCACATTTTCAATATACCTGCCAGGATACACCAATACCGTGTCTCCATGCCCCGAAGCATTCACCGCTGCTTGGATGGAGATATATTGCTGGCTACCGTCGAGAGCAACCGTTCTGGTGGTTGAATAAAGGTATCCACTGAAGATTAGCAGAACTAGAGTTACATAAGCTTTCATTTCACATCCTTGCTTGTAAACATGGGGGTGGCGCACCACCCCCGTTTATCATCTGGTACTATTTTAGCAGCAGCATTTTGTTTGTCAAGACCTTGTTTGGCATAGTCATCCGGTAGAAGTAAACACCAGAGGATACGGCTCTGCCTTTATCATCATTTCCATCCCAGATCACGCTGTGGGTGCCGGCAAGCATATCTTGGTTCAGAAGTGTTTTCACGAGTTGACCTTTAACGTTGTAGATATCCATTCTCACCCGACTGTTTTCTGCCAGATCATATTTGATCGATGTAACCGGATTGAAGGGATTGGGGTAGTTCTGGAACAGTTGAGTTGCTGCGGGGGGTGGAATCTCGCCAGTTTTGGTTAACTGCACCCTAAGGAATCCTTTGAAATCTACCTGTACTTGACATAAGCCATCTTTAAAGGCTTCATCATCATTAGCTTGGGGGTTGATCTCTCTCCCTTTTGCTATGATCTTAGCCTCAGAAACGTTTAGTGGTGCAAGAATCAAGTCGTGAATCCCTCTTGCGTCTAATCTGTGATTATTATACTCTTCAGGGAATAGTCCTATTATGTGAACTGATTTATTGCCATACTCAGTTCTAAACTCAATTCCTGCGAGTACCGATATACCCTCCCGCTGACCTATTAACCTAATCTCATCAATATTTCGAGCTGTGTGGTGATCTGTGAGTGCAACAACACTTATCCCCAATTCCTTAGCCTTTAAGATTATGTCTTCTGGTGAACTACTACCGTCAGATGCTGTTGAGTGTAAGTGAAGGTCCCATAGCCTCCACAAAGAACCAATTGATATAACACTGTTCATTAACTCTCCCAATCATTACTAGTACTCCCACTCCTCATGGCTGAGTGGTAGTTTATTTAACCTCTCCTTTCGAACTCTCCAGTCCGGAAGGCACCTATCCATTAAAGATTTAAATCTGTCATTGTGATGCTTCTCAAGCAGATGCATCAATTCATGGACGATAATATACTCCAGGCAGTCATCTGGCTTTTTAGCAAGTTCCAGATTGATCCAAATCCTCTTGGCTACTATATTACAGGTGCCCCATTTGGTTTTCATTTGCTTTACTGCCCAATCATTTATATGAACCCCTATCGCTTCTTGCCAACTGATGATTAGTGGCTCAATACGGGCCTTCAGTCTGGCTCTATACCATTCCTGAATCATCATTGGGCGATGCCAATTAGGAGTACCTGGCTTTTCGTACAGATCGATGTAGGTCTTACCTCGCAGCTTGATCTGGTTGATACTTGCATCAGTTATGACATTCAATAAGTATCTCTTTCCTTCCAGATAATGGCTCTCTCCTGTCACATAGTCTCTGTTGGACAATCGATCTGCCTGTTCGAATTTGGTTATCTGCTTTTTTATCCAGCTCAGTTTCGATACTATATGCAGCCGGATAGTCTCATCATCAAGTTGCTTGGGGGCAGCTATCCTGATTCTGCCATTGGGAGGATATACAGCCAGATGCAGATTCTTGATGTCCTTTTTTACTACGTCAATTGTATATTGTCCAACCGTAATCTGGTGCATCCTAATACTCTGATTGGTTTTTTACGAGTTCAAAGATTCGCTCTACTTCGTTTTCAGTCTTTACCACTGATAAAATGGCTTTTTTTATCTCCCTCTCTTTTTGCAGGTTACCACGCCAATCAGCTTTTTTTGTCTTTATAATTATCTTATCCAATGCCAAAGCCAGTACTTCATTCTGGTTGAGATTGTCATATAACGCTCGTTTTGCTTTGGTATTAAGATTTGGAGTGTATCTTGATGAAGTATCTGGTTTACGAACCATTTTGGTAAGATCAATGATCTTTTGCAGATACTCTTGATAACGTAAAGCCTGTGCCTTTCTCTGCTTGATAATCTCATCCAACAGCTTGGACATCAGTTCAAAATAGATTGGATTGCCGGGCATTTCGTCAATGATCAGTTTCCTGACGTTGTTCTCTATAGTCTCTGCTGTAGCTTCTTCACTGTTTTTAATTGAATCAGGCAAGTCATTGATAGCCTCAGGACCCTTCTGGATAATCAGATCAACCAGTCCCAGGTCATCAAAAGCCGATATCTTGACAGAATCCTCAGCCTGGATATAGGTATCGATAAGATGCCGCATGGCTGGTTCATACATCTTTAGATCGATGTAATCGCCGCTGGCAAGCTTGATGACCATCCTTAAGCGTTCATAAAAAGCCACATCATTAGCAATCTGTTCAGCTTCCTTATCAGAGAATCCTGCCTCTGTCATTTCTCCGACAATTTCGGCATAAGCTCTCACCAGTGAAGCAGTGGTTTTGTAAAGCAGCAGTCGTTTTTGTTCGTTATCTTCAAGGTCTTTTTCATTCTCGGTATTACCGCAGAAATAACGAATATAGTCCTTTTCAGCTTTAGGAGGCTGAACTGGTTCGCATAAAGCTTTAATGCTTTCCAATACCTCTTCCAAATGTTCTTTTGCTTTAGCAAGTCGGTCGTTTAGCAACCCGCTAACATCTTCGGGCTCATATTTATCAAACGCACCTGAGGTGTAGTCTGTCACTGCTTTATTCAAGCTTCTAAATAGGTCTTTATAATCTATAATAAACCCATAATCCTTGTCTTCTTCATCAATCCGGTTGACTCTGCAGATAGCCTGAAATAAGCCATGATCTTGCATAAACTTGTCTATGTAAAGATATGTAGCACTCGGTGCATCAAAGCCTGTAAGCAGTTTATCCACTACAATAAGAAGCTTCATTTGCCCCGGTTCTTCAATAAAACGTTTCTTTGTCTCTTCCTCAAATGCTTCCACCGATTTCCCTGCCAGCATGTCTTTGTAAACCTGATACTTCAAAAGATCATCAGGGATGTCATCATCTCCGGAATACTGTTTCTTGACCTTGCTGATATCCGGCACATAGGATGTAACAATAGCGCATTTGTGAAAACCACGGTCCTTAAACAGCTGATAATACTTGCAAGCTTCATAGATCGATCCTGCCACCAGCATGGCGTTGCCTCTGCCACTGGCCAGGCGGTCTTTGGTCTCCATATCCAGCAGAATGTCCGCTACGATCTTTTCCAGCCGCGTGCGGGAGCTCAGCACTCTCTGCATTGTGCCCCATTTCCGCTTCAGTTCCGCTTTGGCCAAGGGCTTCAGTCCTTTGGTTTTCACCTCAAACCATTGGTCAATCTTATCCTCTGAGGTGATGTTCTGATCTATATCCCTGGCTTCATATCGCAGGTCCACGATCGCCTTGTCCCGCACAGCCTCATCGAACTTGTAAGTATCGATATACTTACCAAATACTTCCAGAGTGGTTTTTTTGTCCGCTCGCAGCAAGGGGGTGCCGGTGAAACCGATAAAAACAGCCTCCGGCAGGATGGTCTTCATGGCCTTATGCAAATCTCCGGACTGGGTGCGATGGCACTCATCCACAAACACGTGAAGATTACCTTTCGCAGTGAATCCGGCTTCCACACTACTGAGTAATTCATCAATGTAGGCCTGCCAATTGCCCTCATCTTTGTTTCTGAACTTGTGGATCAGAGAGCAGATCAGCCAATCTTCGCTTTGGTTCAATCTGCTTATCAAATCTTTACCGCTTTTGGTGCGGACGATGTTCTCATCCACCCCCTTGAAAACCTTCTCGATCTGTTTATCCAGCTCATCTCTATCCGTGATAATCAGCACCCGGGAATCCGATACATGTTCCCTAATCCACTTTGCCAGCCAGACCATGATCAGGCTTTTACCACTGCCCTGCGTATGCCAGATGATCCCGCCTTCCCGCTTTTCAATGCTTTGCTGAGCTGCTCTTACGGCATTATATTGATTGTGCCGGCACAGCTTTTTGATCCCGGAGTCATAAACCACAAAGTCATGGATCAGCTCCAGAAAGCGGTCTTTGGCAAATAAGGCCATGATATGGCTATCCAGAGATGGCTCTTTCTCGCCCTTTTCTTTCCATTTCAGGTAATACTTCTCTTTGGTCTCGATCGTGCCATAGCGCAAGCCTTCGCTGCCATTACCCGCCGTTACCAGCTGCATGGTGGAGAAAAACTGCGGGATAAACTCCGGCTTCTGGCTGTCGATATTCTGCCTGATCCCTTCCGCTACAGAAACCGTGCTGCGTTTGAGCTCGATCACAGCAAGGGCAATGCCATTTACATAAAGCACCAGGTCCGGGCGTTTATTGTGCTCACCCAAAACCGTTACTTCTTCGGCAATGCCGAAATGATTGTTTTCCGGATGCTGCCAATCGATGAGCTCCACGGTCACGCTGTTTGCACTCAAATCCGGCTTGATCTTCAGGCCATAACGCAGCAGCCCGTAAACTTCCTTGTTCACATCATAAAGACCTTTGTTTTGCGCGTAAGCAACTCGTTTAAGTTCGAACACAGCCTTCTTGATGATATCTTCAGAATAACCACTCTTAGTTAGATAAGCACTGAGATAGATATCCTCGATTGCTTGATTATCTTCTCTATCCTGCCAATTCCCCAGATACTCGTAATGAAGCTGATCCTGAAACAGACTGATTATCCTGTTCTGAGTCTTTCTTTCAATGTGTCCTACATCGCTCATATTAATCTAATCCTCCCGGTTAGGAGCTCTTGCATCATGCCTTGTTTGATTAATCGGTATTTATTGAGGATTGTCTCATTAGCTTGAACTTCATTATCTAAGTCAACAAGCGTATCTGCTAATGCAGATTGCTCGGAAATGCCAGGAAGACTTAGCATAAGCTCGGATAGTCTATTTTTTTGGATGTTAGGAAGTCCTGAACCAACTCTTAGGCTCATAATGCTTGGTTCATTGCTCTTAAGTAAGTAATACAGAAACAAAGTGTTTTGTTTTGTATTAATCGAGTAGCAGTGACCCCCTAGCCAGAATCTGGTTCTCATGAAATTGACATATCCACATGAGTTACCACCTTCAGAAATAATCAAGGTTAAAGCTTCAGCATTATAAAATTCAGTATAGCCTGAAGGACTGATACCTCCATTCATTACAGGATAATCTCCATGCTTAATGAAATCATCAGCATTTAGTTGTTCACCCTTTTGGATTATGGCTACTGCACTTAGTCGCTTCGTCTCCCACTCTCCACTAAAGCCCGGCAGCCGTCTCTTCCCGGTCAGGAGTTCTTGCATCACCCCTTGCTTAATGTTCTTTTTCTTCTCTATTAGCTTCTCAAGGGATGTGATGAGGGTGTCGGTGTCGGTTAGCATACTGGATATACTATCTTGTTCTTCCCTTGGCGGTAAAGGGACAACAACCCGTCCAATCTGAGGAGATGTTAATTGTGGAACTCCAGTGCTCTCTTGTATGAAATTGACAAATTGGTTTAGGTATTCTGCGTAGAAAACGCCATTAACCTCTATGTTGTGTGGATGTAAGGTTAATAATCTACCGATTGACACATAAGGGTGGTCTCTATAAACAGAATAGCCTAACTTACCTCTTGCCGTTACTGTGATTGTGTTACAATCATCAGTAAAATAATCAGCAAACCCATACAATCCCTTATTAGTTAATGCATTAGCATAAATAGGATACCGGAATTCATCGTTTTCATACAATGATGAGTGCTTCGGTTGGTAATCACCACCAGCTTTTATATCAAACATATCTTTTAACTGCTTTATTCTCCATTCATCGGGAATAACTCCTACCTCTGTTTGTTTGTAACCCGGCTTCACTTCCATGTGAATCCCATCCTTTTCAGGTGTTCTTCCACTTTGGCGGTAAGATCACTTACTTCAGTCTCAATCTCAGGCAAGGGCTGGGCATAGCGCTCTGCCAGTTCTTTGATGCGAGAACTAAGCCGGTGCGAGACAATCTCCAGGGTAGCTTGCACTTCTTTGATCACTGCTGCCAGCCATTTATCCTCCACCAGCAGGGTCTTGATCTCGTCCTCAGAAAGGCTTTGGTATTTCTTCCCAACTTTGGTTTCCAGCTCCTGGATTGCTCTTCTAAGTTTAGCTTTGATCTCCGCTTCTTCTTCCAGCAGCGTCAGATACACCCGGAGGGTTTTCAGTTCATCCCGGGCATCCTTATCGTGCTTGATTGTCTTGATTCTCGCGTTGATAGAAGCTTTGCTCAGCTTGCCCTTCTCGGTTCTGGCATCTTCAAAGAAGTCACTGTCCTCAGTCTGTTCTTCTTCCAGCTCTGTCATCTGCCCGGTGACAGCTTCTTTTTGCTCTTGCAATTCGTCGATAGCTTTTTGATCACTCTGAAAGTACTTTTTGATGATCAGTTCCGGGGGGATCAGTTCTTTATCCGCTTTCCAGCCCTCTACTACTATTTGGTAGATGTCGTCCTGCATGGTATCTGCCCAATACTGCATCAGGATCTGGTAGATCTCATAGCCATCCAGGAGTGGATTGGGTTTGAATATGGTTAGCAGTTCCTCGGAGATCTCATGGATGATGGCTTTGGGCTTATCGCCGATCATTACTTGCTTTAGTGATGTCGCGGATTCCGCTGCCCAAGTGGATAGTCTATTCATCCATCTCTCTTTGAAGGTGTTGAATTGCTTATCGTCCAAGATACTGCGGTTCAGGTCACCGGAGGCTATGTTCAGTTTCAGATAGCCTTCTCTGCCAAAGGAAGCAAAAAGCTTGTTTCTTAGCTCCGGCATCACCATCCAATATCTATCCAAAGCGTCAATATCCCGCATTGGAATGCCTCCCTTCAGATGGCCTTCGATGTCCTGCAGGTCTTCCGGTGCGCTGGTATCGATATAGCGAGGGATATTGAGATTATATTCATTCTTCTCAATCTCCTCATAGCGCACTCTACGCGAGTATTTGTCCATCTCAGTGAATTTACTGAAAACATCCACGATCTTGTGGATATCCTGCTCTCTCAGGCGGTTTTTGTTACCGTCTTTCACATAGCCTTTGCTGGCATCGATGAAGAAGATATAGTCCCGCTTGGGGTCCTGCTCTTTATCGATCACGATGATGCAGGCCGGGATCCCCGTGCCATAAAAGAGATTGGCAGGTAAGCCGATGATTCCCTTGATGTATTTGCGTTTCACCAGGTTCTTTCTGATCTCCGCTTCCGCTCCACCTCGGAATAGCACTCCATGGGGCAGGATGATGGCACCTTTGCCAGTGCTTTTCAGGCTTTTGATCAGATGCAGGAGAAAGGCGTAATCACCATTTTTATCCGGTGGAATGCCAAAGCCATCAAATCTATTGAAAAGGTCATGCTCCGGATCAAAGCCGTCTTTCCAGTTCTTCACCGAAAAGGGAGGATTGGCCACCGCAAAGTCAAAAGCCTGCAAAGAGCCATCCTGATTTTTGAATCCGGGAGTGGAGAGAGTGTTGTTTCGATGAATCTCAGCGGTGGGGATATCGTGCAAGATCATATTCATCTTGGCCAGACCTGCCATGGAATTGTCTATTTCCTGCCCAAATACTGATAGCTTAGTCCCTGCTTCTGAAGCAGCCTTGATCAATAGCGATCCGGAACCGCAGGCGGGGTCATACACACTTTGAGCTGCCTTGGTAGCCTTGGCTATCCCGATCACTTTACTCATGATTCTGGAGACTTCTGCCGGGGTATAGAATTGTCCTTTGCTTTTACCGGATTGGACAGCGAAGTTCTTCATCAGATATA
>JARRCD010000008.1 GCA_029982875.1 Candidatus Cloacimonadota bacterium
GGCTATTCTTTCCCATTTATCCGGATCGTAATACTTGCGGAGCTCGCGTTCAAATTGTTCCATTTCGTGTGAGCTGCTGGCCATGTTAGTTCTCCTTGCCTTTGCCGGTGGCTAAAGCGCACCGGAATTCATCTCATTCTATCACTTGCCTATACAGCATACTCAGGGTGGTGATCTTGGGGATTGGGGTTCTATTTAAATGCCGTTCCCTATTATGTATACAGGCAAAACCCTGGCAAACCGAGGGCGCAGCTGTCGTGCTTGGATGGATTATGCGCCAGCAGAGGGTCCTGCTGCATTCTCAACTCTTCATAAAAGCTGGTTTGGAGGGTTGCGATTAGAAATAAGGCCTTATTGATAATAATACAGCACTTGGGGTTCTTCCGGTACTGCTTCGCTGAGAGTGTAGTATCCCTTGCCTTTGGCATCAAAGCAAATCCCCTCACCCTGGGGTTCCAATTGATATTGCATGCTTTTGCCTGTGCGACTCAGCGCTTCGTGCACACTGCGGCGTTGGCCCTTATTGAAGCGCCTGATGCTGGGATAGTTTTTGACCAAAATATACTTATTATCAGGAGAAATATCGGCGGCCGTTACCCAGCCCATATCCATCTCACCTAATCTCTGGGCGGCATTTATCTCTGAGCTGGACTGCGGATAGGGAACCAAATATATTCCCACCCTTTCTTCACGCTTGCTGAGGATGTAGATATCGCCGCTGCCGGGCTCCACAAAAAGCGCTTCGGCATCCCGGGCACCATCCTCATACTCAATCTGATAGCTTTGTACAGAAGCCGAGAAGATTACACTATCAGCTCTGGTAAGTGCTGGTTCGGGGATGCGATGTACCGCAATCGATGGGTATCGGGCATTATTATCCCCGATTTCCCCGATATAGATATAGGCTTCCCCGCTTTCCGGATCGAGGGCTGTGGCAAGATCTTCCCAATCCCGGTTGTGCAGGGAGGGAATCTTGATCTCGGCCACCAGTTTACCCTCAGTGTCCAAGGCAAAGACCGAGGCTTCGCCGCCGGAATCGTTGTGCGAATAGAGGATATCGGGATAGATCAGGCTATGTGCCAGGCCCGAGGCCTCATGGAGACGAGTGGTATTTAAGGCTATGCTGCTCACCTTCTGCGTTGCCATCAGGGTAAACAGTAGCGTAAGCAGCAGTAAAGCAATCAGAAATAAACGTTTATGCATCTTTACACCTCGATGGGTCTATTCTACAATCCTGTCCAATACCGGCAGCATCTCAGCCAAAAAGTCTGCGTAATTTCCCGCCAAGATAGCCGCTCTGGCCATACTCATAAGTTCCTGATAAAAATGTAAGCTGTGAATAGTAGCCAGGCGCATGCCCAGGATCTCGTTCATGGTGATGAGATGGCGGATATATGCCCGACTGAAGTGAGTGCAGGCATAACAGCTACACTCTTCATCAATGGGGCGAAAATCCTCTTTGTAACGCGCCGCTTTGATGATCATCTTGCCCTGCCGGGTAAAGATCGAGCCCTTGCGGGCATTGCGGGTAGGCATTACACAGTCAAACATATCGATCCCATTGGCGATATTGTTCAGAAGATCACTGGGGGTACCCACTCCCATCAAATAGCGGGGTTTATCCTGAGGCAGGATATCGTGCAAAAAGTCGGTAATCCGGAACATCTCCGCTTTTTCTTCGCCGACCGCCAAGCCTCCGATGGAATATCCCGGGAAATCCATATCCATCAGTGCCAAAGCGGATTTTTCCCGCAGATCGGGGTAAATCCCTCCCTGCACAATGCCAAAAAGAGCCTGATTCTCAGGGTTAGAAAAAGCTCTCAAGCCTTGCTCTGCCCAGCGGAGGGTGGTAGTGAGGGATTTTTTAATATAGTCCCGAGTGGCGGGATAGGGCGGGCATTCATCAAAGCTCATGATGATATCTGCCCCCAAAGCCTGCTGAATTTCGATCACATACTCCGGAGTAAAATAGTGCAGCGAGCCATCGATATGAGAGCGGAATTTCACTCCATCACGAGTGATTTTGCGTAAAGCCGCCAAACTCATTACCTGGAATCCGCCGCTATCCGTAAGCATGGGGCGCGGCCAATTGATAAACTGATGCAAGCCTCCCGCTTTGCGAATAAGCTCGTGTCCGGGGCGCATATAGAGATGATAGGTATTGCCCAGGATGATCTGAACATCTGTATCCAGCAACTCCTGTGGACTCATGGCTTTGACTGTCCCCAAGGTACCTACCGGCATAAAGACCGGAGTCTGAATATCCCCGTGATTGGTAGTGATCTTTCCGGCTCGGGCTTTGCCGCTGGTTGCCTGCAATGCGAAGCTGAATGCCATCTTACCTCGTATAAACAAAGCGATAAAAGAGTTTGCTGAGATCCGCATAAAAGGCGAAAATCATCAGCGTAATCAGCAGGGCAAAACCGATCCGCTGCAGCATAGCCTGGATTTTGAGCGGCAAAGGACGACCAAAGATACCTTCAATAAAACAAAACATGATGTGCCCACCATCCAGGATCGGGATGGGTAAAAGATTCATCACCATCAGAATCAAAGAGATAGAGCCAAAAAAGAGCACAAGGGTGCTGATGCCCTTTCTCCCCATTTCCGTAGACATCGAAGCCATGAGGATCGGACCGCCCAGACTGTTTTTGAGCTGCGCCGGACGCTTGAGCAATTGAAACAGACCCCGATAATTCATAATGATGAAATTGCCCGAGGAATATGCTCCCAGACGGATGGCTTCCGGAAGGTTGTAAACTACAGTTTCGGTGAGCGGCATGTATTGACCGATGCCAATCATCCGTCCCTGCTCAAACCCGATATTTTCTTCGAGTTTGATCTCTCGGGAAAAAATCTCATCATCCCGCTTGAGTAATAGCTTGACCTCATCAGCCGGACTATCTAAGATACGGGAGCGCATATCATACCAATTATTTACTGCTACACTATCCACTTGTAAGACAATGTCCCCTGGTTTAAGTCCCGCCCGCCATGCGGGCATGCCGGAAAAGACCTCTCCGATCTTCGTGCTGACGACTGGTTTGAGACTCTGCATCAGAGAATCTTTCTCTGCTTTGGCTACCTGAATCTGCAGTATTTCTCCAGCCCGAGCGTAGCTGATCCGGGCAGAATCAGTATGGGCCAGGGAGATCAAAAAAGCGTTGAATCCGGAGACGGCTTCTTCGTTGACTGTGATCAAGGAATCGCCTGGTTCAAAGAAGGCAGCCCATTTGCCTTCAGCCTCATGTATCACTGGTGGCAGGTCATCAAATGACTGCGGCAGCAGCAAAGCAACGATAAAGAGGAGCAAGCCCAAAAGAAGGTTGGCAAAAGGCCCGCTGAAGGCGATCAATGCACGTTGCCACCAAGCCTTGTTGCTAAAAAGCTCCTGCGGAGGGGTATCGTCCTCCCCCTGCATCGCAAGGTCCTCACCCTTCATCTTGACATAGCCGCCCAAGGGGATCCAGGATATGCGGTATTTGATGCCACCTCGTTCAAATTGAGCAATCGGCGCCCCAAAACCGATGGAAAATTTTTCTATCCCCACTCCAAAGGCGCGGGCCACCAAAAAGTGCCCCGTTTCATGAATGGTGATCATCACCCCTAAAGCGAGAATCATCAGCAAAAATGAGATCATTTACCCTGCCTGGCGGCCAAAGTGATGGCGATAAAGCTTGCTACATCCGTGGCATAGGAGCCAGGGCCAAAACCCGCATCATAGCCCAGTTCAAGAGCCAATTCATGCGTGAGGCGCGGCCCTCCACAGATGAAGAGCATCTTGTCTCGGAGATTTTCCGCTTCTGCCAGCTCGATTAAGCGGGTGAGATTTTGGATATGGATGTTTTTTTGGGTCACCACTTGCGAAACGAGGATCACATCGGCATGCTCTGCTCTCGCTCTTGCCAAAAGTTCTTCCGAAGGTACCTGTGCCCCCATATTGATGGCGTTAAAGCCGTGATACCGTTCCAAACCAAAGCGGTGGTTATAGCCCTTCATATTCATGATAGCATCGATGCCTACGGTATGAGCATCGCTTTCTATGCACGCACCCACAACCGTGATTTTACGTCCCAGATGCTCTTCAATATATGCATCGGTGGTCTCCAGATCCATCACGGGAGTTTCCACCACTTTAACCCTGATCCGCGATGTATCTACATGGGCGGTTGTAACTCCATACGCAATGAAATGGGTAAATCCTTCTCCCAAATCCCGCATACAGGTGATCTCAGCTTCCTCAAAGCCCATCGAAAGCATCAATACGCGGGCTGCTTCCTTGCCCTGAGCATCGCTTGTTACCGGCAAGGCAAAGGAAAGCTGCACCTTTCCGTCATTTAGCGTATCCCCATAAGGCCTCACAATCTGCTTCATAATCCCAACTCCTTTTTCATCTTATCCATGAAGGGATTGTAATATTCAGAATCTCGTTCAAAAACTCCATCCAAGCCCTTGCCCCCGTTTTCAGGACGTTTGATTTCGGCAAATTCACCAGCTGCCATCGCACTTAACAGTCCTTCCTGCGCCACTCTCTCCAAAAACTCAGTGGCTTCTTTGAGTACCGTATTGGCGCGTCGATTGATAAAGCTATCCGGACTTAACATCAAAGAAGCGCTGAAGTTTTTTACCGCTTTGAAGATGTACTGAGCATTCTCAATCGCCAAAGAACGATCCACCAGATGGGGAGTATGAATCGCCTCGGTCATCATCCCCAAAAGCTGAACCCCCTGTCCGGTAAGCTGTCCGGCAAAATTGAACATGGCGTCCATGAGATGAGTCTTGAAGATATTGCCGCTGGCAAACTTGGTAGGAGGCATATACTTGATGGGCGCTTCGGGAAAGAGCTCCCGCGTGAGCAGCGCGTGTGCCACTTCATAAGAAAAGCTGTCTTCTATGTCCGGATTGATCTCGTAGGCGTGTCCCAAGCCCATCTTCTGGGGTTTTAATCCACTCTTGAGGGCAAAACTCTCGTTCAAAAGCTGTGATGCAGTTACCGTATAGGCCTTATCTATCGCATCCGAAGTGGTAAGATAATTATCCTCGCCCGTTTGAATCTCAATTCCGGCATAGGCATTGATCATGCGGGAAAAGTATTGATCCAAAAGCGTGCGCTTGGGATTGATATCGCGAAACAAAATGCCATACATCGCGTCATTAAGCATCAGGTCTAATCTCTCAATCGCTCCCATAGCCGCAATCTCAGGCATACAAAGTCCTGAGGCATAATTTGTAAGACCGATGTAGCGCCCCAGCTGTTGCGATACTTCATCCAGCGCTTGACGCATGATGCGGAAATTCTCCTGCGTAGCATAAGTGCCCCCAAATCCCACCGTGGTAGCACCATAAGGAACATAATCCAAAAGCGATTGCGCGGTAGAGCGGATCACCGCGATGATGTCTGCCCCTTCGTGTGCGGCAGCCCTGGCTTGAGTAACATCCTCGTAGATATTGCCTGTGGCTACGATCACATAAATGGCAGGTTGGTTCCGGCTCCCATATTGTTTAAAATATTGCTCTCGCTGTTGTCTTTGCTTGGTAATATGAGCAAGCATCTGGTCGCTGATTTCAGATAATACCCGATAGACCTTTGCTGCCTCCGCGAGGGGCAGAGACGTAAGATCAAGCTCGCCGGCAGCTACCTCTTCTGCCACCGCCTGAGCGCTGAGAGATGTGTGCAACATAGCATTGGCCAGCCAAATCGCCGCTCCCCGGTTGAGGGCACCACTGCTTTGCAATTGCTCTACGATGAGATTGGGCAAAGGTTTGCCATCAGCAGTAGCGCCATCCACTCCCATAAGGCGTAAAACCGTTCGCTCAATGGTTACGGAACTGTAGGATGCAAAGAGTTGGTCAAAATCTGATGTGATTTTTTGTGCGGCAGCCCGGCTGCGCGTCACCAAACTGGTATCAAGGTCGAGTTTAAGCATTTACACTCCATATCTTATGATATTTTTCTGATTACGAGCTTTTTATCCTTGGTCTTTTGGTCAAGAACTTTCCCCTCTACCCGATAGTTGCGGTTACCGAATTTACCGCTTTCTGCCCCATAACCTGTGAGCTTTGACCACCTCGCAGAGCACACAATGACCGCCCTTTAATGGCGTTCCAAGGCCACAGACCGCTTTGGACAGTTCCTCCACAAAGCCCCCCGGCAGGCAGAAGATCAAAGCAAATTCCACTGCTTGCTATAAAAGGCTAAAACCTCCTGTAAAGTGAAGCCACATTCCCGATTAGGGACAGATCGCTGTGCTCATCCGGTTTGATCAGGATGGGATTGTATTCCTGATTCAAAGGTAATAGCACTATGGTCTTTGTACTCAGATCCAAAGTCATCATCTTGAGAGTAATCGCACCATCAATGCGAACTGCACAGATCTTGCCGGAAAGCTTTTCCCAATCCCCGCATTGATTGATGATAATGATATCATCATGATGTAAGGTGGGCTCCATGCTGTGACCATTTACTCGCAAACTCACAAAATTAGCGGGATTTCCCTTGATCATCCCCTTGCGAATCGAGATCGTATCCGTGCTGTGAATATTGCTCTCTACGGGAGCACCTGCCGCAATCTCTCCCACTACCGGAATATCGATCACGGTGCTATCTACCAAATTCATCTTGGCGTTTGCTATTTCTTCCAAGCTGCTGTTGAGCATCTTTTGCAGGGTTTCCCAACCCTTATTCTTATGCATGGTAAGCTCATTCTTGGATTCACAAAACATCTCGCCTTCACCTGTTAGTAACCAGTGCAGGTCCACTTTGTACTTCTTCCATAGCATCAAAAGGCTTTCCAGGGATGGTTTGATCTTATCATTCTCCATCTGCGATATGGCAGAAGCATTGACACCCATATCTTCAGCCATCTGATACTGCTTTTTCCCCAGCTCCTGGCGTAGGGCATGGAATCTTTCTCCAATCATAGCCTTACTCCTGTATAGTATTTGTAGTTTAAGAAATCTGAACTACGAAGTCACTCTATAAGCGGAGCTTATGTTGTCAAGGAAAATTGTCTGTAAAACTGAATTTATTACCTAAGAATTTGCGGGAATAGCGAGTTCTGCAGGGTTCACAGCTTCCCGGCCAAGCTGGTGCTGACTACTGATGCAAACCCCAACTTATGAGGATAATGATTGCAGAATCAACCGGGCCCCAACTGCTTTTGGCGGGGACAAATTTAACTTTCCTGACTGCCTGTTGCGCGGCATTAACCAAAGTGCGTATTACCGTCGGTGGTTCATTATAAGTTATAGACATAACTATTGCCCCTGGCATCAGTGGTTGTCATATCATCCCTCTGCTCTTGCGATTATCTGAAACATCTGTCCCCTTGTTTGTTAGTGCTACACCTTAATACTAATAATAACATCAGTAATACTGCGCATACATTGACTACCTTAGTTTTCATTATTACGCTTCTTGCTATTTTGGCACAATGCGGCAGCAATTCAGCCTGTCTCCTCTGGCAGGGGATATGAACAAAGACAATTCTAAGAGCTGAATGATGATTGGGTTGAGTGTAAACCAAAATCAGAGCTTGCCAATTGGGAAAAATTGCTAATACTTTTAATATAAACAAATCCCACAAGGAGCGGGAAATGAAGCAGTATCTCGGCATAGACCTCGGAGCTTCCGGGTTCAAATATGGTGTGGGTGATAGTAAACATGGTTTACAACACTTTGCCAATATCAGAATCAGGAATAAGAGTCTGGAGGAATTAGCGGATATCTTTGCCCAGATTTTGGACGATACCAGGAATATGAAAATAGCCGGAATTGGAATTGGCTGTCCCGGCACTCTGCATATGGCCGATGCTAAGCTGGTAGGCAAAAATCCCAATCTTCCGGAGCTGACCGGCATCTCGGTCAAAGAACTGCTGCCCGAGCATCTCGCTTTGCCAATCTGGGTGGAAAATGACGCCAATCTCATGGCCTTAGCCGAAGCAAGTTTGATTGATCCCTCTGTAGTAATAGGAATCACGGTGGGCAGTGGAATTGGCTGTGGCATTATCCAGGATCAGCAGATCTATCATGGGGCACATGGTTTTGCCGCAGAACCCGGGCATTGCATCATGGTTCCGGACGGAGAATTATGCTCTTGCGGCCAGAAAGGCTGCCTGGAAGCATATAGCTCGGTGGATGGCATCCGCCGCCGTCTGCGGGATCTAAACTCCATATATCATGACCTCAATCTGCCGGATCTGATCTTCAAGCGTAAGGAAGTTAAAGAGATTGACCAGGTCATCACGCAAGGAGAGGAGATCTTGATTCGGGCTTTGGCCAATCTGATCACCGTACTTGATCCGCAGACCGTAGTCTTGGGCGGGGGGGCGATGGAACTGGGATTGTATAGCATTACCCACATCCAACAGCAAGTGCTGCAATATATCCCCTTAGCACATCGTGAGATAGTAAACATAGCTTTAGCGAGATACAAAAACCAGGCTGGGATAATGGGTGCCATTCTCTTGTGCGAAAGAAGCGCAGGATAGGAATGAAATTTGCTTAACCTTAACATAACAAAACAAAGTAATGAGAGGATGATATGAATAAGAGAGCAATGTTCCTTATCGGCCTTATGCTGATATTTGCCTTAGGTCTGGCAGCTAAGAGTCAGGATAATTTGATTACCTTTAATATTACGCCAAACCCCATGGACAAGCGCTGTAATATAGAATTGGAATTCAGGGTAGAGACCGCCATTACGCTTACCATTATGAATCAGGAACACGAGATTATTAAAACTATCTATAGCGGTCCTGTAAACAAAAGCGCCAGCTTCACCTGGGAACGGGAAGATGCCATGGGACAATATGTTCCAGCCGGGACATACATTGTGGTAGTGAATTACCTTAATCGTTATACCTCCACTAAGAAGACTCTGATATTGAAGTAAAGCAAACTTTTCTTTGAATATGACCAATAAACGCCAAAAAAAGTCCGGTGCGGGCTTTTTTTTGTTTCTTGCAGTAACCCTGCGAGAGGCATTTCGAGCAAAATCCAACCGCCAGATGAGCTCCATGGTAGTTTTCAGGCAGATTTTATTTACCGGTTATGAAGCTTTACCCTTGATCAGCTTTTTAGCTTTGGCTATCGGCGGTTTGGTTATCCTGCAAGGCTCCAATCTCTTACAGGATTTCGGGCAAGGCATCTGGGTGCATATCATCTTGGTAACGGTAGTGGTAAATGAACTTTCCGGCATCCTCACCGCCTTGGTGGTGATCGCCCGTAGTGGTACGGCTATATCCACCGAACTGGGTAATATGAGGGTGCGGCGCGAGATAGACCTGGTCGAATCCTTTGGCATCTCTCCGATTGGCTACCTGGTGGTATCCCGCATCTTGGGTGTGGTGATAGCTACCACAGTCTTGGTGCTATACTTCAATCTCGTTGCCGTTTTGGGAGGTTGGCTCTTTACCCGCATGTTCAATCAGCTGGATTTCCGAACCTTTATCAGTGGCTTTTTGAGCGTATTGAAGTTCTCTCACGTGATCTCGGCGGTTATCAAATCTATCTGTTTTGGCCTCATTATATCCACTGTATCGACCTATCAGGGGCTGAGTGTGCAGCGCGCCAGCACTGAAGTACCGCAACGCACAATTAAAGCTGTGGTGATTTCCATCTTTGCCGTGATTCTTGTCGATATGCTAATCACTTGGCTGTTTTGGGTATTATTATGATAGTCAAATTTGATTCCGTGTCCAGCCGAGCCGGCTTATGCAATTTTAGCCTCTCTATCCCGCTCGATCAGGTTACCCTGCTCTATGATCCCAGTAAAATCTTCTCGGCTTCGATCTTGAGAGCTATGCTTGGCTTGGATGAAATCTATAGCGGGAATATCTATTATGACGGCATAGACTTGGATCAATACTTTGCGGATGGAGTTCAGACCTCCAAGCTGGGCTATGTGTTTGATGAAGGGATCATGCTCTCCAATCTGTCTTTGCAAGAAAACCTGCTCTTGCCGCTACACTGGGTAAAACCGGAGCTTGATACAGCGCAGAGTGATGCCTTGATATCTCATTGGATGGAGCTTTTTGAACTCAAGCTGGATCTCAAGCAGCGACCCGAGCTCTGCCGGCCGGGTCAACTCAAATTGCTGGGTTTTGTTCGAACCCTTTTGGTAAATCCCAACTACCTGCTGCTGGATGACCCCTTTTATCTGCTCAATAAGCTTGAGCGTGAGATCCTGTATCGCGTTATCAAACAACTCAAGGCCTCCTACCCGATGTTGATCGCCAGTATCGATGATGAATTTGGTGCGGGCTTTGCAGATGCTATCATCGATCTTAGCTCTTTTCAGGATAATTTCTCTTATTAGCGATTCTTACTTGACAAAATTGTGCCCCTATAAAAGACTAAATTCATCTGGAAAAATGTATGAATTATAAGTTAGAACACGCACGGAAGATAGTCTCTTTGTTCATCATCATCCCGGTTGTGGTGCTGATCTTGGTAGTCGTATTCATTGCTATCCGACAAAACATGTTTGAAAAACGCTATTACTATAGCACCACCTTGGAAAATGCTATCGGAGTATCGCCACAGACTCCGGTTTTGTACAAAGGATTTGAGATAGGTAAAGTAAACAGCTTTGAGCTGGATGATGAAGGCTTGATCCAAGTGGAATTTTATGTCTTGAAACGCTATCGACATCTTATGGTGGAAGAAAGTGTGATATATCGTACTACAATCCCGATCACAAATATGACTACCCTGGAATATGTACGTTCGCCAAAATCGAATAAACTCTTGGCTGAAGGTGGGTATATCGTATCTACTGACTATCCCGAAGGGCGCAGATTACTCAGAGAATATTCCCCTAAAAGCAGTGATCCTATCGGCACTATCGTGGAAAACCTGGAACTGCTGACCACCGAATTGAATCGCGATCATAATGCCGATAAGGGTGCATTGATGCGCATCCTGGTCTCCGCAGCCGATCTGACTCAAAAAGCGGATCAAACCCTGAATCTTTTGAACGCTAACCTCAAGGAGTTGAAAACCCTTACCAGCAGTCTCAATCAAGATTATAATCCCGAAAATGGTGTGATCCTGCGAGCGATGAACAACCTGGCCGATATCAGCGAAAGTATCGCCGGACAGACCGATGAAATCGAAACCTTGATCACTACCTTAAATACCGCGGCCAAACAATATGCCGATCCCGATAGCCTGATTATCAAAATGCTGGATCCCCAAGGAGATATGCTGATTTCTCCCTTGAGCTCCTCGCTCTATGCCTTAAGTGGGACGCTCCAGGAAACTGAGAAAATCCTGGGCAGCCTGTCCCGCTCTAATCCGGAGTTACTCCTGATCATCAATAACCTCAATGATACCCTGAATAAGGCATCTAAGACACTGGAAGCCCTGAATAACAACCCCATTCTGCGCAGAGGAATTACTCCCTCACACATCAAAGCCTACGCTCCCGAAGGCAGAATAATCGAGGTCCCCCATGAAAACTAAGGCTTGGGGAATCTGCCTTATCCTGCTTTTTGCCTTATCAGCCTGCTCCAGACCGGCGCAACTCAAACAAGCTCCCGCCAAGGCTGCTGCGGATGCTACGCTGCTCTTGGCTCAGAATCTGGAACAAAAACATCGCTATCTGGATAGTTTCCAAAGCTTTGAATCCGCGCTGTCGCAATATCGCTCCTTTGCCAATCTACGCGGAGAACTCTATGCTCTTTCCGGCTTAGCCAGATTGGCCTACATACAAGGTCAACAAGCTGAATTTGAACAGTATCATCAACGTCTGGAATATCTTACCAAGTATGCTGATCAATCCGCACACTATGTGCTTTTGGTGCTGGATCTCTTCTGCCTGCAACAGGAAAAACGCTATGCTGAAATCCAAAACCTGGCGCGCGATTCATACGACTACCCCGTGGCCATCAGAATGCAGATTCTCAGCTACAAATTGCAGGCGGATTCCTACCTCAATCCTGGCAACAGCAGCGCCAGCTATGAAGACCTGCAACGCTTGAGTAATCGTTATCGCCGGCAATTGAAAAAGGACTTTTCGGCAGATCCCTCGGTGCTGTCTTCGGCCCTGTATGCCATGGCCTATCATAACTATTTGTCCCAAGACTTTGTAACGGCGCAGAAACAGCTGGACGAAGTGGTGGAATTGGATTCACTCTATGAGAACCATCCCGGGCTGGGCTATGCCCATTGGCTACGGGGCATGGTGCATGAAGGCAGACAGGATAAACGCCAGGCCATAACCGATTATATCTGTGCCAAGAATGTGTTTCAACACTTTGGTAATGCCGACATGACCAGAAAAGTCGATGCCGCATTGACCCGTCTGGAGGTAGTAAACCATGAATAGAAAAGATAAAAAAAACCTTGTTAGGGGCATCGGCAATAACCATAGCCTCGCCCCAATGCGACAGTGCCTCGCAAAAACTGTCCCCTTAGCCCGCAATATTAAACAGGAGGATATCGCCAAAACCGCGTTGTATCTGCTATCTAATCTCGCTTCCGGAGTCACCGGGAACCTCATCTTAGTCGATACAGATGCTTCGCTCATGGTAAACTGATATGAAACTATTTGTAAACGCCTCCCTACCCACCAGCTCTTCTGCTTTCAAGCATGTGAATCTACTCTTTGATGAGCAGATTGTCAAGATCTCTACCGACGAGATCAGCACTGAAGAGCAGCCCGAGATCATAGACCTGAAGGGTAAAATCTTACTGCCCGGAGCCATCGATATCCATAGCCACTTGATAGATAAGGATAAAACCCTGAAAAGCAACCTCGCTAAAGCTACCAAATCAGCCCTCAAGGGCGGCTGGACTACTCTGGCCGAGATGAGCTATTTTACCGAATCTCCCTTATTTGATACCGAGGATCTCAAAAAACGAATCGCCGCCTTACAAGGTAATATATACACTGATATGGCTTTGTGGGCGCATGTGGATGTTACAGACTATCCCTACTACGCCGAAAGTGCTCAGGAACTCTGGACCAAGGGAGTGGTCGGTTTTATCTTGATGGTCCCTTCACCCAATGATGCTATTGCCGATATTACCTTCACCGAAATCATGGACCTCTTTATGGATATCTATGAAAGCGATACGGAATTTGCCTTCCAAGGTTTTGACGTGGATAGCTTTAAGACCTATTCTTTTGCCTCTCAAATGGATGGAATCAAGAAAATCCTCCGACGCATGCAAGAAAACCCCATTCATATTCCCAGAGTATCGTCTTACCAGATTATCGAATTTATCAATTCCATCTCCAAACGCAGCGATATCTCTTTTGCCATAAACATGACAGATATGATGCAGTTTCTTGCTCCGGATGCTTTTACTTCCCCCTGGCAAACTGATTTTAGTGAATATTATGAGCTGCTCTACGAACTTTTACGCACCAAGAAGATCTACCTCCTCTCAAATAGCTGCTCATGGTTCAAACCCGAGAATGAGCTTTTTGCCGGAAACCCGCCCCAATTGATGGAATACAGCTATCTTTGGGTACTCTCTGAACTCTGGAAACAGCGTAAAATCCCGCTCTCCACCTGCATCAAGATGACCAGTGAGAATCCCGCTAAGCGCTTAGGCATATATCCTCAGAAAGGTCGCATTGATAGCGGTTCCGACGCTGATTTTGTAATCTACGATCCCGATGCTACTACTACTATTACTACCCCCGGCGGCAACAAGCTGGAGCTTACCGGAGCGATAGATTCGGTCTGGCTACGCGGCAAGCGGCAGGATGCAGCAAGTGAAGCAGCGGGTATCTTCGTTAGCCGCAGCAATAGTCCCAAGCGCCGTCACAATAAAAGCTCCTGGGTCTGAACTACCTTATAATTATTAAAGACAAAAGGATATACTCATGAACAAACAATTGATGTATCTGAAACAGGCTTTGGATAAGCATCCGGAACTCAAGTATCAGATTAGTCTGAATTCTTGGCAGACGGATTTTCTGCGCTTTTACCAAAGTCAGACTAATTACAACATCAGCAAGGATTCGATCAGCCTCGAAGTCCTGCTCTACAAAGGGAAAAAGTCCTGTGATTTTAGTATTGATCACCCTGAGCGGGATAAGATTGATACTGCTTTGGCCACTGCTTTGGATATGATAGACTCCATGCCGGAAGACCCTGATTTTGTAGATGTGGAAGACGATCTCAGCATGGCACAACCCCGTGACGTGCCTAATAACATAGAGGCTATTCCACTTGAGCAAAAGACCAAAATTCTCAGCCACATAGCTAAGCGTGCTGCAGAATATGATTTTGAGATCTATGGTAGCTTCTTCTGCAATTATCAATCTTGGCGGATGCTTAATAGCAACGCTCTGGATAAGAGCAGCACCCAATCTCCCATTTATTTGGAGGTAAAAGCGGTACACAAGAAAAATCAGGTAACGGTTTTACACACCTTTGGGGGAGAAGATTTCTCTATATTTGATGAAGCCTCCTTCACGAATGACCTGCTGACCAAGATTCAGGCCGCACAAAATCCCATCACCGATGTAGAGCCCGGGAAATATGAAGTGATCCTGGCTCCCAGGTGCCTGGCGGAATTTGTCCAATATCTGAGCTATGGCATGAGTGCTCAGGCAGTAGATCAGCATAGCAGTTTCTTTGAAGGCAAAGTAGATGAAAAGATCTTCCCGGAGCTTATTGACATCAGCGATGATCCTACAGATGAGGAAATGATCCGACAGGATTACGGCGCACAAGGTCATATCTACCGACCCTTAAAGCTGATTGAAAAGGGATATTTTCGAGCTTTTATGTGCGATCAGTATTATCATTATAAACTCGGTTTCCCCAAAAATGGCAATGTCGGTACCTGCCTCAAGATAGCCCCCGGGAAGAGCTCTTTGGAGGATATGATTTCCTCGGTTGAACGGGGACTCTTTATTTCCAGCTTGCACTACATGAATTTCATCAATGCCAAAGCTACTTCACTAACCGGCCTCACGCGGGATGGAACCTTCTTGATTGAGAACGGTCAGATTACCAAAGTAGTTAACAATCTTCGGTTTACCGAACGGATTTCCCGCATTCTGGAAAATACTTGTGAGCTGGAATCCAAAGCATACAGCATTCCTTTCTCGAGTAATTATGCGGAATTCAGCGTTAGAACCACAAAAGCCCCACATGCCAAAGTAAAAGACTTTAATATCACCTCGTCCACCAAGACGATTTAGGATAGCGACTATGGAACAAAAGATAAAAAACATCGTAACCAAATTGCAGCAACCGGATACTGCATTCGCAGATGTCCGCATTACTTTCACCGATTATGAAAGTATCTTATTCATGAACACCAATCTCAAAAACTACAGTAACTCCCCAGCTTCCCCGGCTATCGGGATCAGAGTTCTAATTGATGGCTGTTTTGGCTTTGCCGGCTCCAAAGACCTTTCGGATAGCTCAATCGAGCGTTTAATCGCCAAGGCGCGGGCGAATGCCAGGCAGGGCGCCAAATTCCAAAAGGAAAAGGTGACTTTCCCCGCGCTTCCTGCCGCCTTTGGCGAATATCAGCACATCCCTGAGATTGACCCCTTCGCTCTGCCCAAAGCTGAAAAACTTGGTTATCTCAAAAACTTGGCTGAGGCAATCAAGCCTCAAGCCCAAATTGTGCATTCCCTTGTGAGTGCCCAATTTGAACGCCAGGAAAAATACTATGCCAATAGCGAAGGTAGTTACAGCCACAGCATAGTTTTCAACACCCTGCCCTTGATGCTTGTGGTGGCAGCCGCTGACTCCGGAATTCAAACCCGCACTTGGCCGGGGCACATGAGTGCCGGTCGCGGCGGATTTGAACTCTTCTATAAACAGCAATTTGAACAAAATACCGAACGCATCATCAAAGAAGCTACCGATCTCTTGCATGCTCCTGTGATTACGGATCAGAAGGCGGATATCATCATCGGAGCCGGTCATCTGGCTCTGCAATTACATGAATCCGTGGGACACGCCACGGAAGCAGACCGCATCTTGGGCCAGGAAATCTCCTATGCCGGCAAGACTTTTGTAAAACCGGAAATGCTGACCAATTTCAAATACGGCTCGGATCTCGTGAATATCTACAGCGATAGTACCGATCCCCGCGGCTTGGGTTACCAGCCTCTGGACGATGAAGGAGTGCCCGGACGTCGGGTTGATATCATCAAAAACGGGATCCTGATGGATCTGCAAAACTCAAGACATATAGCTCACAAACTGGGGCTGCAACCTTCTGCCAATATGAAAGCTCCTTTTGCCGACGATTTCCCCCTGGTGAGAATGACCAATTTTTGCCTCGCTCCCGGTAAGGGTACTCTGGCTGAACTGATTGCAAATACTGAATATGGATACTACCTCGATTTTACCAAAACCTGGAGCATAGACGACAATCGGAATAACTTCCAATTTACCACCGAGATTGGATACAAAATTGAACATGGCAAAATCACCGGTATCGTCAAAGAACCTACCTATTATGGCATTACACAGGAATTTTGGAATGCCTGTGATGCTATCTGTGGTGAAGAAGAATGGGCATATCACTCCACTTTCACTTGCGGAAAAGGTGAGCCCGGCCAGATCATGCGCCTCTCCCATGGAGTAGCTCCCGCCAGATTCAAGAATATTAACGTCAGTGTGAAGATATAGCTTTCAGATTATGCAGGCGGCTAGCGATATCTTTGGCAAAAGCCTCGTCGCTAAAATCCGGATCCCGCGTGCTGTACCACAGCTCACAGGGAGCACGACCGCATTCACCGCAAGTTGAAAAGTCTTTTGCTACCACACAGGCATAGATGGGGCAGTGTGTTTTGTCATAATATGCTGCCCAGCTTACCTTTCCGGAGAGCTCGTTGCAACCCTCACATTCCACCTTGTAAGCCCGGCAGTCTGTTGCACAAATCACCCCGCATTTACTGATCATCCGAATTTGCCTCCTGCTCTGATGCTGGCTCGATCGGCATACTGAAGTAGAAGGTACTGCCTTGATTGGGTTCGCTCTCGGCCCAGACTCTGCCCCCATGATGCTGTATGATCCTTTTTATCAAAGCCAGCCCGATTCCGCTACCAGTAAATTCATCCTTGTAATGCAAGCGCTTAAACGGCGCAAATATGCTTTCTGCCTGTTCCGGATCAAAACCCACTCCGCTATCCTGAATACTATATATCACCTGATCAGCACTTCGCTCACAGCCGATATGAATCTTATGCTGAGGCGCAGGAATGGTAAATTTGACCGCATTCTCCAAAAGATTCTGCCAGACTTGTTCGATTAAGGTAGCATCCCCTTGACAATCCAGGATCGGATCCATCATCACCTCAAAATCATCGGGGACCATCTGCAATTGAGCCTCGATGATCTTTTGCATATGCAGCTGCTCCTTCTTGATTTCTTGTTGATTGAGACCAAAGAGTTTGTATAGCTCTCGGATAATCTTATCCATGCGCAGAGCTGTGGTTCTGATGGTCTCCAATATCTCTCTGGCTTCCACTCTTAGCTCTGCAGCAAAATCCGTCTCCAATATGTCTGAATAACCGGAAATGATCTGCAAGGGTGCCCGCAAATCATGAGCCACTGAATATGCGAAGGATTCCAATTCCTGATTTGCCTGCTGCAATTGCTGAGTGCGTTCTTCTACTTGTGTTTCCATCCGCTGAGCATGGTCTTTGATCTTATCGATCAGATCCAGGTGGTGCAAGATAATGGCCAATTGATTCGCTACTTCCTGCCCAATCTCTATTTGTTCCAAACCAAAAGCTTCTTTCTGATCCGAGCAAAACCACAAAAAGCCCACCATCTCATCCTGCACAATCATGGCGTTGTACATAAAAGAGCGCATCCCTTCTTTGATCAAAGCTGCCTGCACCGACATACCCTTCCCCAAGGCATAATCTGCAGTATCCGAAACCACAATATTACGCTTATGCCTTAAATCTTCTACAAATTCATGGCTATAGGGAATTCCATCTCTGGTATTAAGATAGCGATGCCGCTGTTCAGGCTTATTTAAAGCCAAGATCTTGATCTGCTCACCCTGAATCTCATTAACCATTAAGACCGAAAAGGGAATCAGCCCCTGCAGCTTTTCAGCAACGGCATCACAGGTCTTTTTAAAGGACAAAGTTTCCAATACCACAGCGTCCAAATCCCGCAGAATCTCCAACCGCTTGAAATAGTTCTCCTTTTGCTCTTCGGTGAACTTGCGGTCTGTGATATCTCGAGCTGCGGACAGAATATTATAACCTTCCTCTTCATCCTCCAGCAAAGTGCTGCAAATCTCTACAATCCGGTGTCTACCCTTACCATCCAATACCTGTACCTGATATACCTGCAGGCTGCTCGAGCCATCTAAAAGCTGCTGGACATGCCTTTTCAACTCCGGCATATATTCGGCAAGGACAAACTGATTGATATTTATATCTCTTTCTTCCAGAGCAGCCAAACCCCAGAAATGCAATGCCATCTTATTGGCATAGAGCATGTTACCCTCACAATCATGCAACAAGATCATGTCCTTGGTCGTCTCAGCTAAGAGGCGATACTTCTTCTCACTCCGCTTAAGTGCCTTCTTCTCCTGCATCCGCTCAAACCTGCGCACGATGATCTGCCCTAAAATCACTGTGGCCAGCGGATAAATTATCAGCACAGGTAAAGATATGGTATTGATTACATCCCATTGCAACTCTCTCGGCATCAAAAACATCAGCAGAATCATCGAGATATGATTCAAGATCCCCAATTGATAAAACTCACCAAAGCTATAAGGATGAGTCCTATATTTGTGTATGCGGCGCCAGATTAAACCCCATACAACTGCACTGATTATCGTGGCTACACCGCTATATACACCAGCACCGCCCATCCAGATTCTATAGGCAATACCAAATAAACTGCTCACTATGGCGGCTATAGGACCAAAAAACATCGCTCCCAAACTATAGAGAATCGTCCTGGTATCAAATACTATCCCCGGTTGCATAATCCAAGGATTGATCATGATGGCCAAGGCTATAACGCCTACGATGAGACCGGTATAAACTTGGGTTAAACGACTCACTTTGCTTTCCTGGGCGGCAATAATATCATATACTATCGACAAAGAAAGCAGGAGTGCTGCATTGTAAATCAGGCTGACAAAGGTATCGAGAATCATAATTACCTCAAGGCTAAATCCATTTCACGTTTAAATATACTTAAAATCACAATTTGCACGATAACATATGCTTGTCAAGTGCGAAATTGCGCATCTCTATCAAATTAGAAATTGAGACTGTTCAAAAAGCACAACTATCTTCAGCCGCTTTCCTTGTTTTCTTTGAGCAAAACAGGTCGACATTTCAGATAGCGTTATGCGTTATACACACAGCGCCGGGCTCACACAGATTACACGGGCTCACACAGATTACAGGGTCTCACACAGATTACACGGATTTCACAGATTTTATAAGGAGAGGTTATCCGTTATCCGTTATCCGTTGAGTGCCTGCGGCACGGCATATTTATATGCATTATGCACAAGATCTGAAATGCCGTTCCTATGGAAGTCACAATGCATTGGCAATCAATTGTTATGCTATCAAAATGCCGTCTCTACGGGACTCAGGGTGATTATCGTGGGTATCATGATGCTATCTATAATGCCCTTCCTCTGGAACTCAGGGTGGTGATCGTGGGTATCGTGATGCTATCTGAAATGCCGTTCCGATGGAACTCTTGTGCTCGATTTCCACATCAATTGGAATAAGATGATAGGCGGTGGTTTTAACCACCGTGCTTGATTTCGACATCATATGGAATAAGATGATTTCCGGTCGACTTTAGTCACCGGCAAAACGCGCTCCCAAGCCACAATTCCTCATGTAAGACCCAAAACCCAAATCCAGATTTCTTGGGCTATTCTTTCCCATTTAACCGGATCCTAATACCTGCGGAGCTCGTATTCCAATTGTTCCCTTTCGTGTGAGCTGCTTGTCATGTTAGTTCTTTTTGCCTTTGCCGGTGGCTAAAGCACACCGGAATTCATCTTATTCTATCGCTTGCCTGCATCGCATACGGTGGCTAAAGCCGACCGCCTATCAACTTTTCCATTCAATCGCTCTCCACCTGCCGGTCTTTATGGGCGGGACAGCAACCGCCCGTACAAGCAATCCATCTCCCCACCTTTTTGGGCGGGACGCAACCGCCTGTACAAACAATCCGTCTTTCCCCCTTGCATTGCTTCACCATTACGCCACCATTACGCCTGTGAGGCGTAATGGTGGAGCGATCACACTGGGATAGAGGTCATTACGGTCTCTTATCTTAGTGTGACTCCCCAAATTGCAATTGAACCTGGTGGATGATGGCATCCAAAAAAAGATCGCCGGTTTCATCTATATCCAGGGGGCGAAAGTCCAAATACTTGTCCCATTGACTGATGATATAGTCGTGTGTTACCACGCGATAGAGCTTATCCGCTTGTAACATTTCAGAAGCTACCATAAAATCCGAGCTCATATCGGAGAGCCAGGAAGGGCTGCTGACGCTCATAATATCATAAGGTTTATCCTGGGTGATTTGCAGATTCTTTTCCTGGGCTTTGAGGATATCTCTGCCATAGCAAGAAAAGAAGACTACGGTATTGCCAAAGGGGATATATTCATGCAGATCCCGCAGCGTAACCGCACCTGCATCCAGATGCTTACGTAGGCCGCCGTTGTTTATCATGGCCAGATCTGCTTGAGGATATTCGGCCAAGAGAGCATTTGCCACCCAAGCTGAGCCTTTTGTTACCCTAAATTTATCCACTTCAAATGGATAGGGCAAAGACCCCACCACTTGATTGAGACTGCGCTCCAGCTCACCAATAGTATCTTCCAAAAAGGGCTTGAGCGAGCTTTTGTAATCTTCCGGGGCCTGCTCCAGCTTGACCAGGTGATTCTCAAACTCTGTAATCCGGTCTGCTCTCACCTTGAGATCAGCAATGCCCAGATACTGCAGATGACTCCCCGCTGAGAGGATATAGATTCCATTTACTTGAGCTGCTTCAGGCAAAGCCAGATGAGAGTGACCTCCGACGATGATATCCACCCGATCATCCAGCTGTGTGGCCAGAAGGCTGTCTGCTTCCCAACCATTATGCGTAAGCAGGACGATCAGATCAGTAGCTTGATCTACTTCTGCAATCACTCGGTCGATAGCGCTTTTATAGGGCAAAATGTTGATATCTGCTACATTCTCGGGTTTTACCCGCTCGGGCAAACTCTCGACAGTAAGGCCGATCACCCCGATTTTGAGCCCATCTTTTTCGAATATCCCATAATAATCATCGGCAAAACTCGAGGAATCCGCATCCAGCAGATTGGCACTGTAATAGGGGAAAGGAGCGCGCTCCACCAGAGCCTTGGCATGATTATAGCTGATGTCAAATTCGTGATTACCGAGCGTAGCAGCCTCCAAGCCCAAACGGCCAAAGACTTCCAATACTGCCCCACCCTGCAAGCCCTCATATTCCAATGAAGAAAAGATGGAACCGGTCTGCATATCCCCGGCATCGAGATAGAGATTAGGGCTTTTTTCGGCTCTGGCTTGTTCCAGATGGTATTCCAGCGCCAGGTATCCACCTACATTATCCCGGGATGGCTCATAAGCAGCGTGGGAATCATTGCTGTGTATAAGCCTGAGATTTGAAGAGCAGGCGGAAAGAGCCACCAGGATGGTCATCAATAGGGCGCAGGTAATTCTTTTCATGAATGTCCTCTAAATGTTTTGCAGAGATAGTTTTGCCAAATCCTGAGGGGTATCTATTCCGATCCCCTGATAATCGGTCTTGCACATGCGGATAGAGATGCCATTTTCCAAAGCTCGAAGCTGCTCCAGCTTTTCTATTTTCTCATAGTAGCTTTGACCGAGCCTAACAAAGCTCATTAAGGTTTGGTGTCGAAAACCGTAGACGCCGATGTGGCGGAAATATTCCACCTGATCTTCCTGATCCCGATCATAGGGAATGGGGCTGCGGGAAAAATACATGGCATTGCCTTTGGCATCGCATACTACCTTTACGATATTAGGATCCCTCAGCTCCTGAGCTTCGGGGATGGTTGTCATCAAACTTGCCATTCTGACATCTGGATCATCAAAGACATCAAGCAAACAAACAAGTACTTCTTTGCTAATCAAGGGTTCATCGCCCTGCACGTTTAGGATGATGCTATCCGGTTCCAACATTTCTGCCACGGCTGCCACCCGGTCCGTACCACTGGGCAGATTGCTATCGGTAAGCACGACCGTAGCTCCAAAATCCTGCGCAGTGGCTGAAATACGCAAATCATCGGTAGCAATGATTACATCGGTAAAGAGTTGACTGTTTTGCACGCGCTCAAAGACGTGCTGAATGAGAGCTTTGCCATTCAGTAAAGCCAGCGGCTTACCCGGAAAGCGACTCGAGTCATAGCGAGCCGGGATCACGGCATAACGGTTTATCATATCGTCTCCCCGCAGAGGCTGCTTACTCGTCCTCTGCCTTATGGTAATGCTTTTTCAGCCAGATTAATAGGGCTGAGGTATCGGTGTAATTTACCCCGGGAATTCTCATCGCCTGGGCAATACTGAGAGGCTTGATCTTGGCAAGTTTTTCACGAGCTTCCCAAGCCAGGCTTTGTATTTGAAGATAATCAATATCCTGTGGAATCCGATAGTCTTCGGCTTGTTTGTGACGCTTGAGCTCTTCATCCAAGCGCGACAGATAGCCGGCATACTTGATTTCCAGCTCTATCCTTTGTCTGATCTGCGGGGCAAAATCTGCCTTGATCCGGTATCCGTATTTCACCAGATCTTCAAGCTTGAGATCAGGTCTCTTGAGCAATTGGGCAAACTTGGTCGGTTCTTTGAGGTCAGGATGTTTGATGCTATTATGACTGTTCAGATAGTTAAGCTCCCGCTCCTTGATGTGTAGCATCTGCTGATATTTTTGCCAGCGTTCTTCCGCAACAAGGCCGAGTTGATACCCCAGCGGCATCAGTCTTTCATCGGCATTATCCTGTCTGAGCAGAAGCCGGTATTCAGCTCTGGAAGTAAACATCCGATATGGTTCATTGGTGCCGCAGCTCACCAGATCATCGATCAAGACTCCGATGTAAGCCTCACTCCTGGAAAGAACTACAGGCTCCCTCCCCTCCAAAGCCAGGCTGGCATTGATTCCAGCCATCAATCCCTGAGCAGCAGCCTCTTCATAGCCAGAAGTGCCGTTGATCTGACCCGCCAGATAAAGGCCGGGGATTTGCTTGCATTCCAAGGAAGGATAAATCTCGGATGGATCAACATAATCGTATTCGATGGCATAGGCGTAACGCATGATGTGAGCATTATGCAGCCCCGGGATACTGTGTACCACATCTTCCTGAATCTTGGCCGGCAAGGAAGTGGAAATGCCATTAACATAGCCCTCAACCGTATTGATCCCCTCCGGTTCAATAAAGACCTGATGGCTTTCACGATCCGGAAACTTCACGATCTTATCCTCGATGGAGGGGCAATAGCGGGGACCTATCCCCTTGATCATTCCGCTATAGAGTGAAGATTGGTGAAGATTGGCAGCTATGATATCATGGGTGAGTTTAGTGGTTCTGGTCAGATAGCACTTTGCCTGGTTGTGTAAGGGAATATTGCGATAAAAAGAGAATCCTGAAGGCTCGCTATCGCCGGCTTGGGCTTCCAACTCAGAATAATCCAAAGAATTCAAATCCACGCGCGGGGGAGTCCCCGTCTTGAACCTGAGTATCTTCAGCCCCAATTCTGCCAAGTCATGCGAAAGCTCTTCAGAAGAGGGCTCTCCGCTGCGGCCGCCTTTGTAGGTGTTTTTGCCAATGTGAATGCGACCGCCCAAAAAGGTGCCGCTGGCAATGATGACCTTAGGAGCATAATATTCACGCCCAATTTCACTGATACAGCCGCTTGCCTTCCCATTGCGGATTATCAGAGCGGCCACATTGGCTTCGATCAGGCTCAGATTGGGACAAGTTTCCACCGCTTCCCGCATCAGGATAGAGTATTGGGCCCGGTCATTTTGCGCTCTGGGTGCCCATACCGCCGGCCCCTTGCTCCGGTTTAACATCCGGAAGTGAATGCCACTAAGGTCCGCCACCCGCGCCATTTCTCCGCCTAAAGCGTCTATCTCGCGCACCAGATGACCCTTGGCCGGACCCCCTATCGAAGGATTACAGCTCATGCGTCCGATAGCTTCCAGCTTGATGGTGAAAAGCACTGTATGGGCTCCCCGGCGGGCAGCAGCTAAGGCAGCTTCGATCCCGGCATGCCCGGCACCGATTACCATTACATCGTAGTGATTCTGCATAAAGCGAAATTACAATCTGCTTTCCATAAACTCTGTCAGCTTGCCGATACCGGTATTTTTCAGAGCTGAAACCGGATAGATGGCAACATCGCCCAAAGCTAATCCGCGGGATAATTCCTGCAATACTTTCTTTTGCTTGGTCTTGGGAATCTTATCAGCTTTGGTGGCGATCACACAGTGGTCAATCTCTCTGAGCCGCAGCATCTCAAGCATCTGGATATCCTTCTTATCCGCTGGGTGACGAATATCCACCAAAACAAACAGACCTCTTAGCTGAGCTCGCTGCTCAAAGTATTTGTTCACCATCCTCCGCCACTTTTCCTGCTCATTCTGGCTTACCTGAGCAAATCCATATCCAGGGAGGTCCGTAAGTTGCAAAAAGCCCGTATCTTCAACGTCATCTAACTTGTAACGCGTCAAAAAGAAGTTTAAGAGCCGGGTTTTGCCGGGTGACCCAGATGTTTTGGCCAGACCATGATGATTGGTAATAAGGTTGATAAGTGTAGATTTGCCTACATTGCTGCGTCCGGCAAAGGCAAATTCGGGATAAGCGGAGGCCGGATAATCAGCCGGCTCGACCGCACTTTTCACATAAAAGGAATCCACTATTCTAAGCATGGGAATATATTACGCTGCTGCGCTCAGATTCGTAGATTTCTACTGCTTTGATCTCAGCAGAATAGGGCTCGAGTCCCTCTGCCATTTTTTCAAATATAATGCGGGCAATAATCTCGGAAGTGGGGTTTTGCCCCGCCAAAAGGGGAAGATCGTTGAGATACTCATGATCCAAGAGCTTTAAGATGGCTCCCAGCATACCCTTGATGATGCCATAATCCAGCGCCATCCCTATCTCATCCAGACTCTCGCAGCCTACCGAGACACGCACTTTCCAATTGTGACCATGCAATTGTGCGCAGACACCCTCATAACCGCATAGTCTGTGTGCGGCAGAAAAATGATCTATCACATTGAGAAAATACATAAATCCTCCTAAAAATACTTTTTGTGAATAAAGATCAATACCAAACTTATGGAAAGCAGCACCGAGATTCCCATCACCACGTAAAAGGCATAACTTTGTTCTTGCAGCGGCAAAGCCACATTCATACCGTAGATGCTTGCTATTAAAGTGGGTAAGGCCAAGATGATGGTGACCGAGGTGAGGAATTTCATCACTACGTTTAGATTGTTTGATATGATCGAGGCAAAAGCATCCATCATCCCGCTGAGGATACTACTATAGATATTGGCCATCTCGATGGCTTGCTTGTTTTCGATGATTACGTCCTCAATCAAATCCTCCGCTTCGGGGTCATTTTGCAGCCAGCGTGAGCGTTGCATACGCTCTAATATGATCTCATTGGACTTCAGAGAAGTGTTAAAGTAAACCAGCGATTTTTCCATTTTTAAGAGACGAATGAGCTCTTTATTGCGCATAGATTGGTGCAATTCATTTTCGATATTGGTGGTGCGGCGATTGATCTCTTTCAGAAATTTCAGATAATAGATCGCGGTACGCAGATTGATGGCCAGAATAAATTGCTGCTGCGTAATATTGAAGGGACGATGCTTCCCCTCCAGATACTGGGTGAGGACTTCGCTATCGTAAAATGAAACCGTGATAATCCGATCTGGGATGACAATAATCCCCAGTGGCGCGGTGGCAAAAGAAATTGAGGCGGCGCGATGCTTGTAATAAATCGGTACTCGCAAGATGATGAGCATAGCTTCATCCTCATACTCCATCCGCGAGTTTTCATCTGCATCCTGCAGGTCGGTAATAAAATCTTCCGGAAGCTCATATTTAACCAGAACTGATGTCACTTCTTCCTGGTCTGGACTATCCAGATGTACCCAAAAAGCCTCTTCCAGAGTCACTGCCGGCACAAATCTCTGCTCTACGACCTTGAAATACTGGATCATCCGAGCCTCCCTTATTTTTTATATCTAAGCCATATTTTGAATAAGGGAGATTTATGGCAAGTAAAAAGTAGCTCTTGCTCGGAAAAGCCAAGCTCCCGATGCTCAAAACTGGGGTTTAACAAGCGCCACAAGGGTTATGATAGCTCGTGGCAGATCAAGCATTTATCAGGTAAACATCAAGGGAAATTGATCTGGATATTCTTTACTTCCGGATACTTTTCCAGATGCTCGTGAATCTCTTCCGCCACATTTTCCCGCCAGCTGTCAAAGGCTGGCATATTCATATCGATCAGAACTTCACCATCGCTAAAACCCACGTATTTCACCATTTTCAAGCTTACAATATCTTCACCCACCTTCGGATAGATGATCTTCTTGAGCTCTTCCAGGATAGTTTCTTTACTGAAATTCGGTACTTCTTTCAGGCCATGCGCAATCTCATAATTTGAGATTGCACTTTTCAGAGTATCCGCAGCAAGCACCGAGCAATGTACTTTCACCGGAGGTAAACCATCCAAGGCTTCCATTGCATCCCGCCAAGTTATGGCTTTTGCCTCGTCCAGGCTTTTGCCTTTGGCCATATCCGTGATGATGGACGCAGTGGCGATATTGGAAGCACAGCCATAAGATAGGAAGCTGATGTCTTCGATCTTTTTGCTCTTTTCATCCACCTTCAAATATACAGTTACCTGATCTCCGCAAGCAGGGCTGCCTTCGGTAGCACTGGCATCCGGATTCTCCATTTTCCCCACATTATGGGGATGCATAAAGTGGTCTAAAACTTTCTGTGTGTATTGCATTTATTTCTCCTGATTTTTCATAGCATTATACAGAGGGCTGCGCTGACGCAATTCTTCGGTGATCTCCGCCAGGCAATCCACTGTGTAGTCAATATCTTCTTTTGTAATATAACGATTTACAGTAAACTTTATCGAACCATGAGATTGCACATGGTTTTTGCCGATAGCCATCAAGACATAATTTGGCTTGAGCCCTTGTGAGGCGCAAGCAGAGCCTGTCGCCACCGTGATACCCTTCATATCCAGCATCATGGTGATCGCCTCTCCTTCGATGTAATCTATTGAAACGTTGATATTGTGTGCCGCCCGTTCCTCGCCTTCGGTGCCGTTTAGCTCTATATAACTAATCTTTTTCTTAAGCCTTGCCCAAAGATAATCGGAAAGCTCGCGGAGCTGGGAAATACTGCCTGCCAGATCATTGAAGATAAGCTCCACCGCCTTGGCAAAACCAGCGATTAAGGCTATGGATAATCCACCCGTTTGCAATCCATCCACCCGCCGCACACCATGGATCACCTGACCCATACTTGTGCCCTTGCGCACATAAAGCGCACCGATGCCCTGAGGACCGTGTATCTTGTGTGCCGAGATCGACATCGTGTCTATGCCATAGTCTCCTACCTTCAGCGGCATTTTGCCAAAAGCTTGCCCCGCATCAGCATGGAAGAATATCTTATGGTCTGCTGCAGACAGAATCTCGTGAATCTCCGCTAAAGGCTGAATAGTGCCCACGACATGATTTGCAATTGTGGTCATAAACAGGAATGTATCCGGACGAATCGCAGCTTTGAGCTCCTGCAAATCTATGCGCGCTTTACTATCTGCACTCAGATATGTCACCTCAAAACCTTGCTTTTCCAGATATGCAGCATTGGTAAGCAGGTCTGGATAATCCACCACAGAACAGATGATATGACCCCGCTTGGCGGCATTAGCCAAACCTTTGATGGCGATGTTGTTTGCCAATGTGCCACCGGAGGTAAAGTGAATTTCATCGTCCCTCGCACCTATGGCAGCGGCGATAGTGTGGCTAAATCCAGAGAGAGCCTCATTTGTACTCTCGCCGGTACTGATAAAACTGCCGGGGAACCAAAATCTCTCACTAAAATATGGCAGCATGGCTTCCAATACTTCCTCAGCCATAGGACTGGTAACGCAATTGTCCAAATAGATACCTGTCTTTTTCATGTTTACTCCCTTTTCCATAAATCAATTATATCCTCTAAAGTATAGGATTGCATGATCCCCTGCAAGCGATGATCAAGCTCACTGAAAAAAGGAGATAAGGTGCAATCCTGGCCCAAGCAAAACTTCCCAAAGCGGTGCGTGCAAGCTGTAGCATAAGATTTGTCATCTACAGCATCCAAAACGTCCTGAAAGCTAATCTCACCCGGAGCCTTGCTCAATTCATAGCCTCCGGTACTGCCGGTACTGCTATTTATCAAATCCGCTGCTTTCAACAAAGACAGTAAGTGTTCAATATATTTCTTGGGCAATTTCTTGCTCTCACTGATCTTCTGCGCTGAGAGATGACCTGCTTCGGCTATTGCGATTAGTGCTCTGAGAGCATACTCGGTCTTAGTGTTTACCGCCATCTCTTACTCCTTTTTGTTTTGCTTTCTTACATTGCAGTCTGTTATGAACTCCAAGGTCTAACAATGCCAATGGAGTAGCATATTTCACTGTTTATTATTAGTCTTCTAAATACATACTAATTAGATATATGTTTCGGGCAAGCTTAATTTCTCCCCGCTTCCCCTTTTATTTAGCGCTTGTTTAGTAGCTTCGCCTTCTGCTTGTGGATCTCGGGTTTAAGCAAAGATAAGCGGGGCGCAAAAGAGCTTTTGAGGTATCCAGAAAATGATGTGAGTAGGCATAGAGTAACACTTTCCCGTAATGCTTTCTGCACAGGGACCAGGGCCGAGGCGGATTCTGATATCCCTGTTCTTCCGCCCATTCCAGCAATCTTATCACTTGCCAATAGTAACGCAGCTTATGCTTTGGCCAATAGACCCAGTACTTTGGTTTGGGGCCTAAGTGGGCGATGTAAGCATTGGGGTCTTTATCGAATTGAGCATTATAAATCGGTGGAATATTCTTGGCATAGGCTATTACGGCTGAGAGGCTAAAATCTCCCATCATTTCATACGCGACATGATCAAACTCTTTATGCTGGTAGGGGAGTACTCTCTCCATGAAATCACCCCAGTAGTTTATAAAATCGAGATAGTCTCTATGAATAGTGAGGTTCTCTGAGAGAACAGCATAATCAAGTTTGGATTCGGAATCCTCGGCTACATCAGCTTTCCATCTTTTTAATACTTTACCAGGGATGGAAGCAGGTTTATCCTGAAGTTCATAGCGGGATCTGAAAAGCTCCCTGTTTTCAAGCGCCGAACGTTTTCTCAGGTAAAGTCCAGGCTCTTGCTGGCTGAGGTATGGCGTTATATCTCCCGTAACAATACAATCTCCATCAAATAGAGCAATGATCTCGGTATTTTCCTGGGCAGCCGCCATGATTGCTTCCCTCTTGCATAAATTTGCCAAAGCTCGCATCCTGATTTTGCAGGATGATGGACTGTGTTGGGAATCTACCGTCTCAACGCCTTCTATTTGTTCCAGCACGCGCTTTTCAGCTGCGCTGAGCTGTATTCCCAGCACCTTGACTTTTGCTTTTACACCATGATACCTCAAAGAAAGTGCTAAGACATAGGCAGCCAATACAAATTGGGAATCGGCTATGGTGGCGATACAACATTTACTATCTTCATTCATAACATAACTTCCTGCTATGCAGTAGATTTTCAAGCTTTGATCGGAAAGATGTAAAACCGATATTGTATGCAAAATTCAATCTTATATCCGGTCTTTTTATCTTACTTTTGATTGATTGCATGTCTCCTGTCGGGGGATGATTTGTCAATGATATTGTTATTCAGGCATCCCCACCCCATGCTGCTTGCTTTGAATACGAAGGCTAAAGCACACGGCCTTTCATCGTTTCACTCAAGGTAAGATAGTAGATGCCTGCTCAGGATTACTTAAACCCAAATAATGCAGTAGAATTTTCTCACCCCCTTTTTTGGGGCTGTTTTTGAGCTGATCTCGCGGGTGTTTTTAAGCTACACAAAGCACATTTGATTCAGTTCATACCACCTCTTTTTCGTCAACTGCATTGCAGTAGCATGTTAGCTTCATATCTTTTATTCTATCAAGTATGGGTTATCCGTTATGCGTTATACACACGGCGATGGTCTCACACAGATTACACGGATTTCACAGATTATATATGGGTTATCCGGTGCGCCACGAAGCGTTGTATGGGAAGCTGGTGGAAATCCAGTCCATTCAATTGTCCGTTCAAATGGAAGCGAAGAAGATGGCAGCAGCCGTAAGGCGAGAGTCAAAGCTCTTCTTAGCGGTAAGTAAGCCGTAACGCAAGTGAACAGGTTAG
>JARRCD010000105.1 GCA_029982875.1 Candidatus Cloacimonadota bacterium
TTTTGAACATCATCAGCTCGCATACGGGTTCTTGCCAAAAGAAAAGTGCCTGCAGAAAGGAAGAGCTGAGGGAACTAACTCCAAGGAGCTTAATATGCCAAATCGTGATGGAAGCGGACCCTCCGGAGATGGTCGACTGGGAAGGGGTTTGGGCAATTGTGCCACATCCCGCAGGACAAATTTGACCCCGGCAAACAGCAGGGATTATAATAACCGCGGTTATGTCAGTAGCGGAATCAGCATACTGATGGATGCCGTAAGTTACTTATTAAACAGAAAATCAAACAACAGGAGGTAGTAATGCCCGGTTTTGATGGAACAGGTCCCTTTGGGGACGGACGTCCCGGACGCGGCCTTGGCCCTTGCGGAAGATTCGACGGCCTAGGAAGAGGTCGCGGATTTGGTCGTGGCAGATTTGGAGGCTATGGCGGCGGTAATGGTTATCGCAACCGTGCCCGTGATTATGTTGCTTATGACTATCGTGAGCCCATTTACAGCTACAGCAAAGAAGACATGCAGGCTCAAAAAGCTGAGCTGGAAAAGCAGCTGCAATGGATTAACGAGCAACTAACTAAGGACGAAAGCAAGTAATCCGCGAGTCGGATGAACGAAAGAACGATGATTCGGAGGCAGCAAGCACTTGTTGCCTCCCTCATTTTTGTTTGATATGCGATTAAGCGAGGCGAAAGACTGTCAGCTTTGTCCGCTGTGGAAAAGTCGCACTCACATCATATTTGGAGAAGGTAATCCGGATGCCGATATCTTTATGATCGCTCAAGCACCGGGCGCTCAGGAAGACATCGATAATCGCATGTTTACAGGACCTACCGGCGAGGTCTTTTGGGATCTTTTAGCGCAAGCCAATGGCCAGCGTAACCTCCATTATATAACCAATCTTTTGAAATGCACTTTACCGCAAAACCGCCGTCCCAAACAAGCGGAAATTCAGGCCTGTTCGCGTTATCTGGAGCGGGAATTGGAGCTTGTGCAGCCAAGTATTGTGCTCCCTTTAGGATATTACGCCACCAAATACATCTTTGAAACCCGCGGTCTGCCCTTTTTTAACAGAGAAGAATATTCCTCTTTGCTGGGCAAAGCCTTTGTATCTTCGGAGTTCATCGTGATCCCGCTAACCCATCCCAGCACTTTGATACACAATCCTCAGTTTTGGGGTCAAGCTGTACAGCGTTATCGCCGAGCTTTTGAGCTAAATCCCTGTCGCTGGTTCCTTAGCTGTCCCATGCGAACTTTTACCATTAGCGGACTTTTGGATTATTGCTGGACAGATCACTACTGTTTGGGAGATTGGCAATCCTGCCAGCGCTTTCGGAAGGAAACTGAGGGTATGCCCCATTCGGATTACCTCTTGCCGGATGGCAGCTATTTGAAAATCAAGAAATAAGGAAATACAATATGAAATATCTCTTTGGTCCCGTACCTTCGCGACGTCTCGGTATATCATTGGGAGTGGATCTGGTGCCACATAAAGTTTGTACTCTGAATTGTGTCTATTGCGAGGTAGGCCGAACCACTCTTTTGACTTTGGCGCGCAAAGAATACGTGCCGATCGATGATGTGATCCATGAATTGGACAATTTTCTTGCTCAACAACCGAGCCTGGATTACATTACCTTTTCCGGACAAGGCGAACCCACTTTGAATAGCGGTCTGGGCAGAGTGATCGAGCATATCAAGACTCACTATCCTCAGTATTGGGTGGCACTACTAACCAACGGTACTCTTTTTTGGGATAAAGCTTTGCGCAAAGAAGTAATGATGGCAGATGTGATCCTTCCGGATTTGGATGCAGTATCGCAATCTGTTTTTTCAAAGATCAATCGTCCCAAAGCAGGGCTGGACAATCGGCAAATAGTCGAAGGACTCCAGGCGCTAAGACATGAATTTGCCGGCAAAATTCTGATGGAAGTATTTTTGATTCCTGGACTCAACGACACCGAAGAAGAGCTTAAACTCATCAAAAAGACCCTGTACGAGCTGGCTCCGGATAGCGTACAGCTCAATAGCCTGGATCGTCCCGGCACCGAGAGCTGGGTGCGTCCCATGAACAAAGAACGGATGATCGAGGTCGCAGAGTATCTCAAGCCTCTCAAAACCGAAATAGTCGCCAATACGCAAAACCGCAAGACGATCAAGAGTTTTGACGACGATATTCAGACAAACATTCTGAAAACCATCAGTCGCCGTCCCTGCACGGATGATGACCTCTGTCAAATCCTTTCACTTCATAAAAATGAATTGAACAAATACCTCAGCTCGCTTTTAGACGAGGGCAGGATCGAATCGATTCAGATGGAGCGGGGGCTCTTTTTCAAACTTAAAGTAGAATAAGCTTTTAGGGCGTTTTCAAGAATCTGAGCAATGAAGATCCTATAGAAGTCCCTTCCCGGCCTTCTTTTTTAAGGTTTTCTTCACGTTCCTCGCGATAGTAAATCGATGGAGTTCAAAGCCCACAAAGGCTAAAAAAGACCCAACCGTGCCTTAAGGCCGATCCTGCCGCTAAGGCCAAATCCGTCCCAAATCAGAAGCAAAGCCAGGGCTATCGAGGAAAATCCCACTGCCGCAATATAGTATTTGTGCATTGGTATATCTTTCTTTCTTATATGAACCTAAACCAATGCAGGCTCGAAGAATGTCTAGGGCTAATGCAATCTGAAAATAAAATAGATAAAGCCTTGCGCAATTCATCGTCACTTTGCCATTCTCTAAATATTGTCCATTGACGGATTCACCCATTGAAGAAAAGTGGCATCCATATCCCAGAAAAAAGGACTAACATGCAAAAAATAAAGAACATAGCCATCATCGCACACGTGGACCACGGCAAAACCACCCTCATTGATGCCATTCTCCGTCAAACCGGAGTATTCAGGGCAAATGAGCAGGTTTCAGAGCGGGTGATGGATTCCAATGATATCGAAAAAGAACGCGGGATCACCATCTTTTCCAAGAGCGCATCCCTGCATTATCGCTCTTACAAGATCAATTTGGTGGATACTCCCGGTCATGCGGATTTTGGCGGAGAAGTCCAACGCATCATGGACATGGTGGATAGTGTCCTGCTGCTGGTGGATGCCTTTGAAGGCCCTATGCCGCAGACCAAATATGTGCTCAAAAACGCTCTTGCTTTGGGGCTAAATCCCATAGTAGTAATAAACAAGATAGATCGTCCCAAAGCCCGCCCTCACGCTGTTTTGGACCTGGTATTTGAGCTCTTTCTGGAACTGGGTGCCAGCAGTGAACAGCTGGATTTCCCGGTGATCTATGCTTCTGGCAAAGAAGGCTATGCTGTCAATGAGCTGGAAGATGAGCCGCGGGATATCTTTCCGCTTTTGGACCTGATTATCAGAGCTGTGCCAGATGCCACCGGCAACCCCGCTCAACCCCTGCAGATGCTGATCTCAGCGATTGAATATGACAACTATATGGGCAAGATGGGTACCGGCAAGATCCACAATGGCAGCGTGAGCAGCGGTAGCGAAGTAGCTCTGCTCAAACTTAGCGGCGAAAAAGAGATTTATCGTGTCTCTGCGCTATACAGCTATGAGGGACTGCGCAAAAAAGAGATCAAAGTGGCTCATGCGGGTGACATCGTCGCCATCGCCGGCCTGAAAAATATCGACATCGGCGAGACTGTGGCCGATAAAGAGAACTCCGTAGCCTTACCCGGCATCAGCATAGACGAGCCCACCATCGCCATTGAATTTTATATCAATAATTCCCCCTTCATGGGTCGCAGCGGCAAATGGCTGACCTCCAGTAAAATCTGGGAACGGCTTCAACGCGAGCTGCAGACCAATGTCTCCCTGGTGATAGAGCGCAATCCCTCCGGCGAATCCTTCACTGTGAAAGGCCGAGGTGAATTGCAACTTTCCATCCTCATGGAAAATATGCGCCGCGAAGGCTATGAATTTCAGGTGTCCAAACCCCGAGTGCTTTACAAACGTGAAAACGGCAAGCTTATGGAACCCATCGAACTGGCTATCGTGGATGTGAGCCAGGAACACGTGGGTACTGTGATCGAGATCTTGGGCAAAAGAAAGGGTGAAGTGCTGCACATGACTCCTGCTGTCGACGGCTATGCCCGCTTGGAATTCAAGGTCCCGGCACGTGGATTGATCGGATTTCGCAACGAATTTCTCACCGAAACCCGCGGCACCGGAGTAATGAGCCAATGCTTTTACGGCTTTGAAGAATACAAGGGCGAGATCCAAAACTCCGGACACGGCTCCCTGGTGGCAATGGAAAATGGAGTGGCTCTGGGCTATTCGCTTAATGCCTTTCAACCCCGCGGCACCCTTTTCATCAGCGCCAATACCGAAGTCTATGGAGGCATGGTGGTAGGGCAGCACAGCAAAGATATGGATCTGGTGATCAATGTCTGTAAAGGCAAGAAACTCACCAATAACCGCGCTGCCGGCAAAGACGACGCCATCAAACTTATCCCCCCGCGCAGCTTCACCCTGGAGCAGGCAATGGAATATATCGGCGATGACGAACTGCTGGAAATCACGCCGGATAGCATCCGTATGCGCAAAAAGATTCTGCATCACACAGAGCGAAAACGCAGCGACATGGCGGGTTGAGTAAGAGGTTTTTCGGGTTGTGATTTTTTAGTGATATAGGGCTTTATGAAAAGGAACGCTGTATTTGGTGAAGTGAGTACAGCGATTTGAGGCAAAGCACGAGCGGGGTCATACCGCTATTGTGCGGCAAAATAACACCCCCTCAATAGCACTATTTCCCGGCATAGCAGTCCAAGCAATGTACTATTGGCTGAGCCAGGTGATCAGAATTTGTCTTTACCGAATCAATCATTACGATATTTCTCCCTATAGAGCCAATAAGATAGAGCCTTGGCAAATGATCGCCTGGCTGGTTTAAAAAATGGGAAAGGCCTGACAGAAATTGAGGTTGACAAAAAAAGCCCGCTCATTATGAAGTGGATTTGGTGAGTGGTCAGAATATCTTACTTCTCCAAGTGATTTTGTAAATGGATATAGAGGAGACATAAATGCAATATAAGACCTATGAAAATACATGTGATTTCGAATCAGTAAAGCTGAAATATGCGATCGAAAATGGAGATGCTTTAGAAGTACTTTCCGGCATGGAGAGCGAATCTATAAGCCTTATTGTTACTTCGCCTCCCTATAATATTGGTAAGTCCTACGAAACGAAAACTTCCATAGAATCTTACTTGCAGGCTCAGGAGAACATTATTGGTGAGTTGATTAGGGTTCTATCTCCGCATGGCAGTATCTGTTGGGAAGTTGGTAACTTTGTGGATAAGGGCGAGATCTTCCCACTGGATATTTTCTATTACCAGATTTTCAAGAAGCATGAATTGCAGCTACGCAATCGAATTGTATGGAGATTCGGACATGGCTTACATGCCTCTAATAGGTTTTCCGGACGTTATGAAACTATCCTCTGGTTCACGAAGACAAAGAACTATACCTTTAATCTCGATGCTGTAAGGGTGCCATCCAAGTATCCAGGGAAAAGGCATTTCAAGGGACCAAATAAAGGCAAACTATCTGGGAACCCTTTGGGGAAGAACCCCAGTGATATCTGGACTACTATCCAGGCAGACTGGGATAGCGAAATATGGGATATTCCCAATGTTAAATCCAATCATCCGGAAAAAACTATCCATCCCTGCCAATTCCCTGTCGAACTGGTGGAAAGATGTGTGCTTGCCTTAACCAATGAAGATGACTGGGTTCTCGATCCCTTTGCAGGAGTGGGGTCAACGGTTTTGGCAGCATTAAAGAATAAGCGTAATGGTATTGGGATCGAGAAAAAAGCTGAATACTGTGCCATAGCAGCAGAAAGAGTTAAAGCTCTTGAAAATGGATGCCTGAAGACGAGACCCATCGGAAAGAAAATTCACGAACCCTCGACTAAAGATAAGGTAAGCTCAATCCCCAACTTATCCAATTATCAGCGAGAGACCACAAGAATTTGATATCATAGAGCTTGCTGATGAAACTTCGGCTTTTATCGACCTGAGTGGATTGAACTTTGCAGATATCAAAGAAATTGGACTTTAACTTGATGATATTATCAAAGGAGCTGTTGTTAGTTCATCGTATAAAGAGGGGAATTGGATAATGTTTAGGTACTACTTTAAATTGCAGGCTCGCAGATTACACAGAATGGTAGTTGAGATGGGAGGATATCCTATCTTGAATTATCTGGCTATTGTAGCTGGCTTTCTGGTAGTATCATTAATTTTATACTCCGGTTTTAAGGGATTCGGGTTCAACTATATGCTCATTGCATTGCTCGTTATTAGCAGGCGGAGCAATGCAATTTATAACGATTTTCTGAAACTTACATTCTCGAACGCGGACTATTATAAAATACGATTAGCAGAAAATCTAATATCTGCTCTTCCTTTCTTATTGTTTCTGTGTGCTGTAGGAGATTTCCAATTGGGACTTGCTTTACTGATATTGTCAGTGCTTCTCGTGTTTATCAAATTTAGAGTGAAATGGCAGATTGTTATTCCTACACCTTTCTCCAAATATCCATATGAGTTTATAGTGGGATTCAGAGTCACCTTTATTGTTTTTGCTCTGGCATATTATCTGACATATATATCATTACGGTTTGCCAATTTCGGGATAGGTATTTTTGCTTTATTGATGATTCCAATCGTTTGCACCATGTTCTATGTCAAAGTTGAAGATATTTTTTATTTGTGGATATTTTCCTACAATGCGAAGAGATTTCTTATTGATAAAATGAAAGTTGCTATTGTCTGCTTACTTCTCTTATGTCTACCCATAGTGATAACGTTATCTATTAGTCACCCAGCCCAAATTCCCATCATACTTGCTTGTCAAACTGCAGGACTAAGTCTAATTTGTGCAAGTGTATTATGTAAATACTCGTCTTTTCCTAATGAAATCGGTAAACGTGAGGGTCTGCTTGTCTTTTTTTCTATTATTTGTCCCATATTATTGTTTTTTACAATACCATATTTGTTAAAACGTTCCGTAAGAAGTTTAGAAGGAATATTAGGATGATTGATATCAAAAACTTAAATAAGACTTACGGTTATGTCCACGCGTTGCGAGATCTGAATCTACACCTTAAAGATGGCTTTGTATATGGTGTTATAGGTAGTAACGGGGCGGGCAAAACTACTTTGTTTGAATGTATTGCAGGACTTATAAATTATTCAGGAAGTATTGAGTTTAAGATAAAAAATATTAAGAACCAAATGGGCTTTTTGCATACCGAGCCCTATTTCCCTTCTTTAATCACTGGTCGTGAATATCTGCAATTAATATGCAATGCGAGGAAGTTAAAGTCCATCGATTTTGACGATGCCAACATCTTCGAATTGCCCCTGAATCGCTTTGCTTCAACTTATTCAACTGGTATGAAAAAGAAATTAGCTTTAACAGGAATTTTGCTGCAAAAAAACCAAATTTTTATTTTGGATGAACCGTATACTGGAATAGATGTCCAAAGCAATATGCTGGTTACAGAAATTTTACTGCGGCTCAAAGCCATGCACAAGACGATGCTTATATCATCTCATATCTTATCGACTCTCACCGAACTATGTGATTATTATGTGGTATTGAAAGATGGTAGAATTGATAAAAATGTGACTAAAGAAGCTTTTCAGGATATTGAAAAAGAGATGCGTCTTTCAGAAATAGGCAATAAAATCGAAAAACTCAAATTGGAATAAAGCGCATGCTTGGCCCAATGAATTTCAATAATTCAATGATTTTATGCTTATCTATTGCAGGAATTCGCGACAAAAGTTGGGAGGGGTACTAATACCAATACAGGGGCTCAATGGTTTACACCACGGCGCGATAGGCTGACCCTCAGACTCCATGTAAAAAATCCTGCATATCAAGACTTTTAAAAGGGAAGCTGGATCTTTCTCAATGCCGGAGATTGGCCGCCCGGGGCTTGGGCTCTATCGCTCCCCTCCCCTCTAGATCTCCTTATCCAGATACTGATAGCCCGGGATTTCCGGCAACAGCCCA
>JARRCD010000106.1 GCA_029982875.1 Candidatus Cloacimonadota bacterium
CTTTAGTCACCGGCAAAACGCGATCCCAAGCCACAATTCCTCTTGTAACACCCAAAACCCAAATCCAGATTTCTTGGGCTATTCTTTCCCATTTATCCGGATCGTAATAATTACGGAGCTCGCATTCCAATTGTTCCATTTCGGGTGAGCTGCTGGCCATCTTAGTTCTCCGTGCCTTTGCCGGTGGCTAAAGCACACCGGAATTCATCTTATCCTATCACTTGCCTGCACTGTATACTCAGGGTGGTTAACCCGGGTATCGTGATGCTATCTATAATACCGTTCCTACGGAACTCACAAGGAATATGAATGTAGGCGAATATTACTTCAGCTTCAAAGCTTTAACCGTCTTACTGCCAAAGGGCGTCTCTGCTCTGAAGATATACACTCCGCTGGCGCAGGATTGTCCAGCTTTATCTTTGCCATCCCACGTTAGCAGATGATCTCCTTTGCCAAGAGCCTGATCGTAAATCGTCCTTACGCATTGTCCGCGGATATTATAAACCCGTAGTTTTAGCTGGGCTTCATCAGGCATCTTCAGACTCAAAGCTGTTTGTTCCCGGAAAGGATTAGGGTGGTTTTGGGATACTGCAAGCAGTTGGGGGCTGAGGTGCGGATCGTCATTATCCCAGGTACTCAGCTCAAAATACTGCACGCCTGCACCATGACTCATCTCTTCATTCGGATATTGAACCATGAGCAGGTAAGCGCCAAAATCGCTAGTATAAGCGGCTTGACAATTTCCTTCTGCAAAAAGCGCATCTGGCGGATACTCGATGTTGCCATCTGCGCTTAGCAGGGCATAATACACTTTGTGCTGATAATATAAATCATAGAGACGAGAGATGATCATGATGCTACCATCCGGCAGCGGCAACAAACTTCTTATACCTGAGTAAATAGCATATTGCACGCTCCACAGGCAGTTTCCGGATAGGTCATACTTCTTTATGATTGGTGCATTACCAGCAGATGTGCAGTAATATGCTCCATCCATCATGCACATAATATCCTTGTAGTCATACGAGGAGAATATAGCTTGCTGAATGATGCTGCCATCGGGCTGCACAATGCTAAAGCCAGGAGTCCAATAGTAATGCCAAGATGGAGTGCTATTTGGCCCTTGGTCAAATTCCCAAACCCGATAATGGTATTTCAGCATCACTATCAGATCTGTCTCTTGCGGAAAAATCTTGGCAATACTTATGCCCAGATAGTCTTCACTGAGTGTCGCCAGCGGCAAACCTTCCGTGGGAAAGAGGAGGGTCCCATCTTCAGTAAAGGCATTCATAAAGCTCATCTCGGGATAGACAGTATTGTCCTGCTGGCTCCAGAACAAGCGGTTTCCGGAAATCTGATACCAACTCAAAGTATTGCCCAGATAATCAGGATTTGGCACTGCAGCTAATACTCCATTGCTATCCCACACCGGCAAGCCTTCTACAAAGCGGTGGATTCTGATCTCGGAAGCAACTCTCCGTGCCAAATACAATGACCCGTTAGAGTAGGAGATTTGGGGCTCTCCGGCTCCGCTAAACAGCAGCCTGCCTTCATGTCCCCAGAGTACCCCGGTACCAGGTATAAGCAATTGAGCATAGGTCGTGTAGTTATCTTCGGATGCCAAAGTCCAGCAGATTAGAACATTGCCATCTGATACTGGAAATAGCCAGAATCTGAGGATGTTTTGAGCATTCTCCATAAAACATTGCGCGTTAGCGAATACAGTCTGGCCCCGGGGCGTCACAATATTGTACATGATCTTGTGAGGTGCATAATAGCTGCTACTGCCCTGGCCCCACATAGAAAATAAAGACCCATTGGCCAAAGTAACGGCCATCACATTAAAGGCAACCTCACTCTCTCCTGATACAAGACAAAATCCGCTTGGTGGAAAGGCCAGATTAAGCTGATTGTCCACCAGCTGAGTGCATATCTCGGCTTGATTTTCATGCGTCCAATCATAGAGAATCTGCAGATTTTCACCATCCGGTGAGATAAACGCGGTATAGTGCGGCAGATATACATCCGGGGCAAAATCAAGCGGTACAGACTCGGGAACAAAGGTAGAATCGTAATGCTGCACCAGATTTGATGTATTCGTATAGTTATAGCCAATATCAAGCGCATACCACCCGCCATAATGATCTGCCACCAGCAGATTCGCAGAGTGATCTGTCTCACTGCTAATTAGAGTGATACCGGAAGATTCAACCACATCATAATAATAGGAATACGGAACATCATAACTTTGCCTGTACCAAGAATGAACTACCAGATTTCCCAAGCTGGTGACCACTGCCGAATCAAAGATTCGGTTTGGGCTGCTTTGAGGAGTCCATGCTTCCTGCCACATGGTATTTCCGAGGTAATCAATTCTGTTTGCTTCAATTCTGTTGGTTTGATAGCTTGCAATGGTGTAAAAGGAATTGTCAGGCCCATCCAAAGTTAATAGATGATAACAATCGGGCTCTGAAGATTGATATTCACTTTGCCAGGCAAGCTGATGATTGGCGTCTATCTTGCTTAAAAGTATGACAGCGTTATTGCTATCATTACGATTAGGGTAAGTTATGACAGCTCCATTATCTGACGTGGTTATCATCGAAAGCCCGTAATTGCCCTCACCATTTCCCAGATTCAATCCACTTTCAGGATAGCTTAGATTGCCCGCAGAATCTATATATTGGTAACGATAGTTATAATTGCCATCTTGAATGCTGAAGTGTAAACCGCCCTCAGAATCACTGAGAAAACATATATTGCCTCCGGAAAGTCCATATCTTTGGTAAACTGTTTTGCCAGACAATTCTGCTACGGGATTTCCCTGAGGGTCATAAGTGTCAATCTCGTAGCTGAGGTCGTAATTCTCATTTCTCTTCAGAGAACAAATACTAATACTATTGTCCTGATTAGCAACCAGCTTGATACTGTTTAAATATTTACCGTATACACAGACCGGCTCATCCCACAAGGCTTGATTTTGGGGATTAAAGACTTGCAAATAGGTGCTTCTCAGCCCCATTTTACTCATCAAATATAGTACTGCGTAGTTGCCATTGGGGCATATCGTGCTTTGAATAGCAAGCTCGGGATTGGCAAAGTCGTACAAGGGGACTTGGGCATCAAAAGCCATGTTCCCCCAAAGGGGAAGTATCATGAGCAGCAAAGTGCCACATAGCAAAAAGCAAGTTTTCATTTCTCACCTCCCAAAGTAGTGAGTCTTATTCATTTAATATTTCAGTTGAGCCAGAAAGTGTCAAGATGTTTTTTACGGAAACGGTATTTTTTTGTGCCGAGACGGTTCAACAAGCACAACCAGCTGCAGCCGCTTTCCTTGTTCCCTTTGAGCAAAGCAGGTCGGCATTTTAGATAGTGTTATCCGTTATCCGTTATGCCGTTATCCGTTATCCGTTATGCGTTATGCGTTATCCCCGAGTCCCATCGGGACGGCATTTGAGATAGCATGCCGTAAGACGCTCTCACCATTTCCGATTGCCAGCGGCACGGTATATTTATCTGCATTATGCACAAGATCTAAAATGCCATTCGTTCCCACGGAACTCAGGGGGGAGGGGGGGGGGAATTGAGAATTGAGAATTGCGTTGAAAGGGTTGAGAAGGTTGAGAAGGTTGAGAAGATTTAGAAGGTTTAGTGCCAACAGCGCTCAAAGATAACGGATAACGGATAACGGATAACCTCCCCATATGAAATCTGTGCAATCCGTGTAATCTGTGTGAGACCTTCGCTGTATGTATAACGCATAACGCATAACGCATAACGGATAACCTCTCCTTATAAAATCTGTGCAATCCGTGTAATCTGTGTGAGACCTTCGCTGTGTGTATAACGCATAACGCATAACGGATAACGGATAACCTCCCCTTATAAAATCTGTGCAATCCGTGTAATCTGTGTGAGACCGACGCTGTGTGTATAACGCATAACGCATAACGGATAACCTCCCCTTATAAAATCTGTGCAATCCGTGTAATCTGTGTGAGACCTTCGCTGTGGCCTGCCGGTAATTGCCTCCCCACTCACCACCGCGCCTTTTGTGACTGGCTCCCGTGGCTTTGCATAGTGGATTAATTTGCCCATCATGAAGAGTAAACCGGATTATGATTTGACAAAAACAAGGCTTTTTCACAAAATGCATCAAAATCAAAAGCAAGAAGGATATCCTGATGCAAAGTGATGTGATAAGCTACTTTATGCGCTTAATTGCCATTGACAGTGAATCTTTGAATGAGCGTGCCATGATAGATGCGCTCAAGCTTGATCTGCTGGATTTGGGAGCGCAGGTAGACGAAGATGAATGCTACAAAAAGACAGGGGGGAATGCGGGGAATCTGTATGCCTACCTCCCCGGAACTCTGGATAAGGATCCCATTCTATTATGTGCCCATGTAGACACCGTTACCCCTGGTAAGGGTATCAAAGCAAGAATTGAGGGTAATAAGATCGTCACCAATGGCACCACCATTTTGGGTAGTGACGATAAATCCGGAATTGCCGAGATCATGATTGCCCTCAATCGGATCAAGGAAAGCGGGATTGCTCATGCCCCTATCGAAGTGCTTTTTACGGTGAGTGAAGAAATCGGTCTTTTGGGAGCCAAATGCTTCGACAAGAGCCGCATAAAATCAGCTTTCGGCTATGCCTTAGATTGTCATCGGGTGGGTGAACTCCTGACCGGAGCGCCTTCGCAAAAATCCTTTGAGATTGTAATCCGCGGCGTGGAAGCTCATGCGGGCGTAGAGCCGGAGAAGGGGCTAAATGCCATTAAGATCGCTGCGGAAGCTATCTCGGCTATGCCGATGGGACGCATCGATTTTGAGACCACATGTAATGTTGGCAAAATCCGGGGTGGCGAATCTACCAATATTGTGCCGAGCGAGGTAACAATCTATGCTGAAGCCAGAAGCCACAGTACTGTTAAATTGCAGCAGCTCTGCAGCGATATCGAGCACGCTTTTACCAGCACGGTATCGCGCTATGAAGCCCAGGGTGCCAAGCTGGAATTTAAGTGCGAATTGGAATACGATTCCATCAATATACCTCAAGATCATCCCGTGGTAAAACTGGCTCAAACCGCTTTAAGAAACTTGGATATCCCCTTCACAACAGGCAGAGGCGGAGGGGGCAGCGATGCCAATGTGATCTCTGCCAGCGGTGTCCCGATGATTATCACCGGAACCGGAATGAATAATGTGCACACCGTGCACGAAAACATCGAGATTGATCAGCTTTTCCAGGGTACGGATTTTATAGAAGAAATGATCAAACTCCATAGCAGTACAGAGTTATGATCAAGCTTTGTTTAATAGGCTATGGCAAAATGGGACAAAAGATTCATCAGCTCAGCGCGGAAAAGTCTTGCGAGGTAGTAAGCATTATCGATCCCGGCAAAGCTGGTTATGCCTCTGAAATATCCCTTAAAACCCTCAATGGAGCAGATGTCGCCATAGATTTCAGCCAGCCCTCCGCAGTCTTGAACAATCTGGAAAACTTGATTAAACTCAAACAAACTACCGTGGTGGGTACCACCGGTTGGGATAAGGACCTGAAGCGCATCAGCCAAGCCGCGCAAGCTGCAGATATGGGCTTTCTCTATGGGGCAAATTTCTCCGTGGGGATGAATCTCTTTTCCAGACTCGTCGCCAGCGCCGTAGAAATCTTCGACCGTTTTGAAGAGTATGATCTTTTGGCTTGGGAAAAACATCATGCTCAAAAGGCTGATAGCCCTTCCGGAACAGCGATTGAGCTGGCCAATCTGATTCTGGAGAAAAGTAGCCGCAAGAACAAGGTCGTTTGGGACCGCTTGGAACGCAGACCTCATGCTGATGAATTTCATTTTGCCAGCCTGCGGGGAGGAAAGATCCCGGGTAGCCATAGCTTGGCTTTTGATAGCGAGGCGGATACCATCGAGCTCAGCCATGTAGTTCGTTCCCGCGATACCTTCGCCTTCGGTGCATTGCAAGCGGCCAAGTGGATTTCGGATAAAAAGGGAGTTTACAGCTTCCAGGACATGATCCAGGATATTCTATGCTGATCTCATTTACCAAAATGCAGGCTCAGGGTAATGACTTTGTGATCCTGAATTATTTGGATCAAGCAATTCCTGAGTTAGATTTTGCCGCTCTGGCTGCCGCTATTTGTAAACGGAATTTTGGCGTGGGTGCCGATGGGCTGGTGCTGATCAAACCCAGTCTCGAAGCGGATGCCAGGATGATTATCTACAATTCCGATGGTTCGCGGGCGGAAATGTGCGGTTCTGCTTTGCGCTGCGTTTCTGCTATGCTTGGCAAGCGTTTAGATAAGCAAAAACTCACCATCTTTACCGATGCCGGATTAAAATCGGCCGTTTTGCAAGACGAGAATATCACCGTTAACCTGGGTGCAGCGCAGATGCTCAGATCAGACTATACTGTGGCAGGCTGGCAAGGAGATCTCATTGACATCGGAAATCCCCACTTTGTAGTCTTTGTGGATGATCTCAACTCGGATCCACATCTGCAATACGGGGCTATTTTGGAACACCACCCTGCCTTTGCCACTCCGGTGAATGTGCATTTTGCCAAAGTGTTGAGTCCCACAAAATTGCAGCTCAAAATCTGGGAACATGCCTGCGGCGCTACTCTGGCATGCGGCACCGGAGCTGCTGCAACCGTCTTTGCCGGAATCCACAAAAATCTGTTGTCAGATTCGGTGGATATTCTGCTCCCCGGAGGTCAGCTTCATATTGCCCAAGATAGCCGCGATGGCAGCATGCTCCTCACGGGCCCGGTAAGTGAAAGTTTTACCGGTATATACAAATGGAAAGCTTAGGTAAATATCTGAAGCAACTCAGGCAAAGCCGGCAGATTGATTATCAGACGATCTGGAACGATATCAAAATCTCCGAAGATCAGATTAGAGCATTGGAAGAAGAACACTTTATCGAGCTGGGCCCGTATGGCTTTGTCAAAGCTCTGGTCTACAATTACGCCCGCTATCTGGAAGCAGATCTTGAATTGGTGATGGCTGAATTCAAGGTATTGATGCCGGAACATAGCAAAAAAGAATTTACGCCCCACAGAAACCTCAAAGAACATAAGATCATGCTCTCTACCAATTTTTTGTGGACCCTGGGTATCGTGGTATTTGTCGTAATCTTGGGGTCAATCCTGCTGCATTCCTATAGCCAAGGCTGGCTTAGAACTCCCGAATTCTTCAAGCGGGATAAAGCTCCCCAGATCAGTGAACCCACAGTTTCTGAGCAAAGCGAAAACCCGGATACCCTGCGCCAGAGAATGCTCTTACTCAGTGAGAGTATCCCGCAGAGTAATGCGATCACAGATCTTGACCAAAATGAGGGTATAAACGCTGATAATACGGATTATATGGGGATTATTCTGGGGGATAGTCCGGTAAATGTGCAGATCAAATAAGAGGGTGGCATCCCGTAGGGGAATCGAACCCCTGTTGCATGACTGAGAATCACGAGTCCTAGGCCACTAGACGAACGGGACGCAAACCAAGAGGCGGTATAACCGCCCCCATCATCTATCATATTGGCGACCCCTAGGGGAGTTGAACCCCTCTTGCAAGAATGAAAATCTTGAGTCCTCACCGATAGACGAAGGGGTCGCAAATATCTGGTGATCCAGGATGGGATCGAACCATCGACTCTCTGCTTAAAAGGCAGATACTCTACCGCTGAGTTACTGGACCATGTTTTTACTATGTCTTATCAAAAAATTTAGCTACCCAGATTTTGTCAAGTGAAAAATCCAAAAGCACCCCCCCCCCCATTTTTGAACAGTCTTTGTCGCAGCAAGGTAGTGATTGATGAAAAAGAACTTGACTCTGATTAACAAGATGAAAACCATGCCATTAGTCGTTCTGACCTACATAGATTGTGCGTAGCGAGGGAGATCAGATGTCCTCAACTAACCTGATAAACAATGAGTTGGAATATACGCCAAGATTTAGCACCTAACAGCTACCAAGACACGCGACTCTTCACTTCTGCCAATTCGGAGTTTGGCGC
>JARRCD010000107.1 GCA_029982875.1 Candidatus Cloacimonadota bacterium
TTCGCTATCTTCAATGCCGAGCTGCTTTTCTCAAAGAAAACAAGGAAAGCGGCTGAAGATGGTTGTGCGACTACTGCATTATTTGGGTTTACCTGCCAAATTTGCAAGTAAAAAGAGAGCCGCTCCCAAGGCAGCGGCTCATATGCAACACTTTGAAAAAAGTGTGTTTAGGATTCGATTACTTCTACATTGGCTCTGGGGATAAGGATTTTGGTGCCATCATCAAATTCCGCTTCCAGGATCCTTACCAAGGTTTCAGATTCCACTTTGGTAAGCTCTTCCGGCAAGGCGGTAACTCTGGCAATAGAGCCAAAATGCGGTTGACGGATGATACGCACCAAAGTGCCGATTTCCAATATCGGCAAGGTAGCCGGCTTGCTGACCAGTTCATTTTCCTCAAATTCCAAGGGGATGATGATCTCAGGGCGGATTACGCCTGCGCGGATTTGGGTATGACCATGCACAGAGGCTCTTTTCCCGTCAAATTTCTTGAGCAGATCATAGGTCTTTTGGGCCATGGTGATCTTTCCAAAACCTTCAGTACAGATGATGGTAATACCGATATTTTCGTGACCGGTAATGGCCACCCCGATGTCATAGCCTAAGAGTTTCTTGATATCTTGATCATCGATCCCTCCGGTGATGATCGCGCGCACGCCGTGTTTGATGGCGATATCGATCACATGGTAAGGGATAAAGCTACCGGCCACGATGATTTTATCTTTGCAGGATTCATCAATCTTACCGGCATCGAGTTCATCCGCCGGCGAATCTGCCAGCATTTTAAGCTCGCCGGTAGTTTCGTCACCAATGCCAAAGATGCCTTGAATATAGGCACTTTTATTTTCGATTACCACGCCTACTTCCGGCATGACGTCGGTCACGATGCCATCGATAAAGGCTTTAACTTGCACCGGGATGCGAGGTTCACGCAAAAGTACCTGTCCGGTAACCGAAGAGATATTTTCTACTTCGCCTACGATGGGTGAGCGGACTTCACTTTTGAAAATGCCCAAGCCAAAGAGTCCTGTGTTTTCCGCCAGCACGGTCTTTTTGGTGATCTGATCACCGGCTTTTATCTTTATATATTTGTCCAATTGAGATGGGGTTACGCCCAGTTTGTTGGCCAGGTTGAAGGGCAATACTTTCCCTGGCAAGAGGGTCTCAGCTACCACGTCTTCACCTTTTACTTTGGTGCCTTTGGTAACTGTTACTTTACCCTTCAGGGGTAAGATCCGTTCCTTACGTAGGATGATGCTATCGGTTACGGTTAATCCGGCTGAATATGCTTGTCCCATTTAATCCTCCTATACCAAGATGTCTTCGGGGTAGGCTTTAAGTTCGCGCATCCACTTTTTGAGGTACTTGATGCGTTCAGTATTATCAGTAGGCAATGCGAAGGGCTGACGGCCTCTGGTATCCAATACAATGCCCACGACACCGCCATGCAGGTCGATCGTGAGATCTTTGGCTTTTTCGGCATTGAGGATCAAACCACTGTGCGTCTTCAGCGTGGCTTTGGCGACCTTACCGATTTCGCAAGGGATCAATCTCACTTCACCAAAGGGAATGTCTTCTTCAAAAGTGCTGCCATCGGGTAATTCCAGTTTTGCATACAAGGCGGGTTTGCCATATTTGCATTTACCCACCGGAGCTACGCAGCTACCCAGATAGATCATGCAGTCTTTGCGGAAAACTTCGGTAGCGGCTCTGGTGCTGATCTCAGAAAGAACACCCAGATGGGGCATCATGAAGATGCTATCTACAGCCAGTCGGGTAACGCCCTCAGGCAGGAAGGCATCGATGAGCATCATTACGGTTTGATGTCTACGTGGAGCGTGCGATAACACCCCGCCGCTGCCCACAAGCAGATCCAGGCTCATGAGATTCACGATGGAAGCTCCGGAGGTAGATTGACTGAAAGCCTCGGAAATATCGCGCTGACGCTGCATCCCCTTCAGGCTGCTGGCAAATTCTTTGTGCTGTTCAAAGGCCAAACGCAGCGCTTCTTTGGCGATTGCCTGCTCCAATACTAATTCCTCTAAAAGAGAAGGAATCGTGGTGGGGCGGATCATTTTGTTTTTGATCATATTTCTGAGTTCGCTTTCGTCGATGTCAAAAGGAACCCAGCGCATGATGTTTTTCAATCCGCTGGAAGCCAGGACATTGGATATGCTATAACTCATCCCGAGATTTGCACTCACGGTACGATTGAAAACATATTCTTCGGTAAACACAGAAAAAACGTCGGTAGTAGCCCCACCGATATCCACGCCGACCACTTCGATCTGATCGTTTTTGGCGATAGTCTGCATGATGTTTCCCACTGCTGCCGGGGTAGGCATGATGGGCACCTGCTTATGATCCGGACCCTGAGTCATTTCCAACAGGATGTTGTAACCTGGGGCTTGCTGCATCACGTGTTCCATGAAAATGTTGTGGATTTTGTCACGCGCCGGACCCAGATTCTCAGTTTCGAGTTTGGGACGGATATTTTCTGTGATGATGAGATTCACTTTATCCTTTAGAGTTTTTTCGATCTCAGGAATGGCCTCTTTGTTGCCAGCAAAGATCACGGGGAGTTTGTATGAAGAGCCCAGGCGTGGTTTGGGGTCTGCACCGGAGACCAGCTCCGCCATCTCGATCACGTGTTTGATGGTGCCGCCATCTTCGCCGCCAGCCATCAGAATCATATCCGGACGCAGATGCCTGATGCGCTCGATCTTCTCATGGTTCATGCGCTTGTCATTGCTGGCGATCAAATCCATCACGATGGCTCCAGCACCCAAAGCAGCACGTTCGGCACTCTCACCGGTCATAGAAGCAACCACTCCGGTCACCATCATCTGCAATCCGCCTCCGGCAGAAGAAGTGGACACATAGGCATCAATACCCACGTCTCCCTGGCGCGGGATGATGAATTCACCGTTTTCCATGAACTTGATATTGGGATTATTGTACTTCAGACGAGCCAGCTCTTCCATCTCGGATGTGGCATTGATGACGCCTTTGGTAACGTCGTTTAGGGGAGCTTCTACAGTGGTGGGTGCTTCGCCCCGGATAGTTTGACGGTATTCACCGTCCACATATTCGATCAAGATCGCCTTGGTTGTGGTGCTGCCACAATCGGTAGCAACAATGCGGGTAAGGCTTTTTTCGTCGTATTGCATATATCCTCCGCTTATTCAGCTTTTATGTTTTGCTTTGTTAAAGATCTTATTTATCGCATTTTTGAAGATTTTTTTGCGGCGCTTGCTGCGCAGACGTGCCTGAGCCCGCCGTTCGCGGTTGAGCTCTTCATCCAGCTCGTCGATGCGCGCGACCAACGCCTTGATATTCTCTTCTTTTTGGATCATCAGCGCAAAACGTTGGTACTTTTCACTGTCAAAGATGATCTCGGCAAAGGGCATCACAAAGTACATGGCTTGCGAACCTATACTGTGCAAGGGATGCAGGGATTCTATAAGCAGAATTCCGGCAGAACCTAAATGCCTGCTCACAATGAAGCGAGCCACTTTGTCGATCATCTCATAAGCTTCTTCATCGGAGATCGTGCTGATGATTCCCGGGTAGTTTTTATTCATATCTAAGCTCTGGTGGCGGTTAAAGCTGCCACTTTAGCGGCTCCCGCCGCTTTCAGCGTTTTGCTGATTTCGTTTATCGTGCTTCCCGTGGTAAAGACGTCATCGATCAGAATCAGGTTTTGACCTCTGATCTCTGCGGCTTTGTACACCCGAAAGGCACCATTTAAGTTACTCAAGCGCTGAGTTCTATGCAAGTTAGTCTGACTCAGAGTATAGTGTACCCGTTGCAGCGGTCTGATCCATTTCTTGTTGGTCAGCCTGGCCAGGTGCCTGGCGATCAAATCACTCTGATTGTAGCCACGCTCCCGCAGTCTTACCCGATGCAAAGGCACGGCTACCAGATAGGGGTAATCCTGATATTCGGGATACTCCTGCATACTCTCAGCCATCTTTTGCGCTAAATACCTGGCTACGACCCGATATCCCTGATACTTGAGTTTGTGGATCAGGTGGGTAAGCGGAGCAGCATAGCGCATGCTACTGCGGGCAAAATCGAAGTAAAATTCGGTATCCTTGCAGGTCTCACAAGAGCCATCAACAAGCTCCGATCCGCAGAGCTGGCAATAGTTTTCACTAATCTTTCTGATCTGGCTTTCACACTCTATACACAATATCTTTTGCCCCCTGCCCAGGCCTCTGTGGCAAGCGAGGCAAGCTGGAGGGAAGATGATGTCAATAAGCGCCATCAAGATACTTCTCCAGCGCAGCAAATATATGGCTGCCATCCTGGCTACATACGCTTTCTGTGGCACTGCGCTCAGGATGAGGCATCATTCCCAAGACATTTCTGTCACTATTTATAATCCCTGCAATATTGTCAAGTGCGCCATTCGGATTTGCAGCTGAAGAAAGCTGACCCTGGCTGTCGCAATAGCGAAAGAGGATCTGATCTTTATCCTGCAAAGCTTTTAGAGTATCGCTTGGGGCAAAATAATTCCCTTCCTTGTGAGCTATGGGAATATCCAGAATACTGCCGGGTTTTAGATTTGTAGTAAAAGGACTATCTGAGCTTTCCACCCTGATGTGCTGGTGTTTGCAAACAAAGCGCAAACCGCTATTCATCAAGAGAGTTCCAGGCAAGAGCCCCGCTTCGGTAAGGATCTGAAAGCCATTGCAAATGCCCAATACCAGTCCGCCCTTTTTGGCAAATCTGATAACTTCATTTACTATCGGAGAAAAACGAGCCAAAGCCCCGCAGCGTAAATAATCTCCATAGGAAAAACCTCCAGGGAGAATCACCAGATCAGGAGTTTGCAGATCATGCTCCTGATGCCATACCATGGCAGTCTGATGTTTGCGAAAGCTACATACTTCGTAGGCGTCGTGATCACAATTTGAGCCGGGGAAAGTAATTACGCTTACTCTCAAGATTCGCTTTCCTCCACTTCAAAATGGTAGCTCTCGGTATTGGGGTTGGCCAGGAGCTTTTCACAAATCTGGGTTGTCTGAGCACTTATCTCAGCCTTGTCTGTACTATCAAATGTAATCTCTATATATTTACTGATTCTGGTTTGCACTGCCTTATCGAATCCCAGATGATGCAGGGAATTAGTCACCGCCTTACCCTGTGGATCCAGGACGCTGGGCTTGAGTTGGACAAAGATTTTGGCTTTTAGCATGGTACTTCCAATCACATTATTTGATAAGAATCCACCTTCAGAGAAAATGCGATTTAGTCAACTGATTTATTCAAAGCCTGTAAACTCACTGCACTCAGCCCGTTGATAAAAGGTATTCTTTATGGCTCTCCCATCTTGCTCTTTTGATTCAGGATATTGGGACAGTTATCAGCACTGTCAAATATAATCTCAATATATTTACTGATTCTGGTTTGCACTGCCTTATCAAATCCCAGATGATGCAGGGAATTGGTCACTGCTTTGCCCTGCGGATCCAGTACGCTGGGCTTGAGTTGGACAAAAATCTTGTCTTTTAGCATGGCACTTCCAATCACATTTTTCCAGTAGTGTCCACACTATGATAAAAAGGGAGTTAGCCAACTATTTTGTTAAAGCTCTGGTAAAAGTGCCTAAACTCCCCATTTTACCACCTCCCACCTCAGCATCGGTTCACCTCGTATAGGACACTGGACATCGGATCCTGGACAATGGATTCTGGACCCTGCACACAAAAAACACTCTATACACTTCAAGGAACAATAGGGAATATCATCCCTTCATTATCTTAGGCCTGGATACTCACTGGACATCTTTGCTATCCCATTGATACACCTGATCATCTCATTACGCATATCCAAAAAGGTAGCCTTATTGTGGGTGTGTTTTTGAATAGTTTTGCGATATACGTTCTATCTTTTAAGATATAGCTTGATCTCTACTGCAAAGACAAAAATCATTGCACAAGGTTTTTTGTGCTTCAACTAACAGCTAATGGTGTTTGATAACACTGAAGGTATTATGATTAAGCTCATGGTGATGTATATCACAGTGATCGGGATGATCGCACTGGTGAATCCACTAGCTGCGCAAAGCAACTACCTTGACGTAATGACCTACATGAGCGGCGAGTTCGGAGGGAGCGAGTTTAGTGCATCAATAGCCAGCCTGGATTTCAACGGCGACGGGTACATGGACCTGGTGGTACTATCTAGAGCTTGGAATCCAGACTTGATCTACCAGGATCAAAATTGCTGGGGCAAACTTTATTTTTATTGGGGAGGGCCTGGATTCGATAACGTAGCAGATTTTGATATCCCGGGCTCACATAATAGGCATATGGGCCGGGGCACCAATATATACAATGCCGGGGATATTAACGGGGACGGAATCGAAGACCTCATTATGAAGCAGTGGACTACCGATGATAATAAACAAGTTGCAGTGTATTTTGGCCGACCTGAGCCTCAAGCTAATGCCGACATTCTATTATCATCTCAGTATCCGGATGTTTTCGGTGTAACTGTCCTTCCCTTGGGAGATATTAATGGTGACAATAAAGATGACGTTGCTATTTTATCCTACGACTCTTCATCTTCAATGTACACTATGCACATTTGGGATGATTACACAGCACAACCAATGCCATTTAGAAGCACACCGAACCCCCAAAATTAACCGTCCTATGCGGCAGCGGAGACGTGAATAATGATGGGCTCGATGATTGTGTGCTTCATATTCCGATCAACCCCATGGGGTTAGATCACAACAGGCTGGTGCTATACTATGGTAACCCCAATTTCCCAGAAACCGACAGTCTGGTGATCTGCGAAGATTCAAATAGCATTATCAATTCATGGGCATGCCCATTGGGTGATGTGAATGGGGACGGCTACGATGATTTTACCCCAAGCCCTTGCTTTGCTCCGGCTTGGGGACCCCGAAGATATCACCCCACAAAATCGCTGCACGATTCTGCGGGGACCCCGAAGATATCACCCCACAAAATCGCTGCACGATTCTGCGGGGACCCCGATGCGCAGCTTTGGGGGAATGGTGATCTCCAGTGTGCTTTAGCCATCGAACCCAGTTAACATAATGAAGGACAAGATGATAGGCGGCGGCTTTAACCGCCGTATTCAAGGAAAGTATGGCGTGGGACAAGATGATTTCCGGTGTGCTTTAGCCACCGGCAAAAACATTGAGCATTAGATTCCGGATAGCCTCCACAAACCTTCGCTATTGCTTCGGTTTGCTCCGGCTTCCGGAATGACGATGGTGGGGTTTGTTATATGCTTTTACTGTAATTGTTCAAGGGACCTAAACCCCGAAGCTATCACCCCACAAAATCGCTGCACGATTCTGCGGGGACCCCGAAGATTTCACCCCACAAAATCGCTGCACGATTCTGTGGGAACCCCGAAGATATCACCCCACAAAATCGCTGCACGATTCTGTGGGGACCCCGAAGATATCACCCCACAAAATCGCTGCACGATTCTGTGGGGACCCCGATGCGCAGCTTTGGGGGAATGGTGATCTCCAGTGTGCTTTAGCCATCGAACCCAGTTAACATAATGAAGGACAAGATGATAGGCGGTGGCTTCAGCCACCGTATTCAAGGGGTTGATAGGAAGGATAAGATGATCTCCGGTGTGCTTTAGCTACCGGCGATCGTTTGCGATGTGTCGTTTATTGAGCCGTGATTGTATAAAAATAGACTCCGGATATTTTCCACAATCTTCCGTTTCACTGCAGCTTGCGGAAAATTCCGGAAAGACGAATGTGGGACGCGAACCGCAGCGGAGTCTTTCATCTTTTAGCCCCCTGCGGGTGCGAGCTCAGGCTGTTGACAAAGTCCGTGGATTTTGCTTAGATTACGATATGAAGATAATCCCAAGCTCTCAAAATATGGGATTCATTATGATACGCAACCCTTATATCATGAGATAAGTCCCAGCGGGACGGTATTGTGCGCCTGTGAGCGACACATATCAGATCGGTGAAAGTCCGATTCAGGGTATCGTCAAGCCCTGTAGCTGAAGGTAACT
>JARRCD010000009.1 GCA_029982875.1 Candidatus Cloacimonadota bacterium
ATTCAATATGGTAAAGTTCGGGTAAGGAAAACGGCGATGGTCGTTTGTTTCCTACGCAGCGAAAAGCAAATACAAGATAGTGTCCATTATCACTTAGTTCTGTCAAGACTTTTCTGCTGCAAAATGATGGCTTAAGTATGTGACTGTTCAAAAAGCACAACCATCTTCAGCCGCTTCCCTTCTTATCTTTGAGAAAAGCAGGTCGACATTGAAGATAGCAATAGGGTTATCCGTTATCCGTTATGCGTTATGCGTTATCCGTTATGCGTTATGCGTTATGGGTTATGCGCTATCACCGAGTACTGTAGGAACGGCATTCAGATAGAACCATAATCCCCAAGATCATCCCCCTGAGTCCCATCGGGACGGCATATTTATCTGCATTATGCACAAGATCTAAAATGCCGTTCTTATGGAACTCGGAGCGGCAGCAAAGCTATAAGAGCTTACTAATGTGGTAAATAAAGTTTTAGCAATGAGTCAGCATAGCCTGTGCTACGGTACATACGTACAAGAGTGAGCTACGCTGCCCAGCTCTTTATGAACCTGAAAGCTCTTGCGACACGTCAAGGGGTCAGTTCCCCCTATCCGAAGTTGAGCAAAAAAAGCCAAATTCCACTCCTTAAAGAATCGTAAGTTATTGATACATATCCATCGGCGAGGTTGGATAATGCGATGTAGTGCTCAAAATAAAAGACTGGACATATATATCAATACATTAGAAGAAATTTTGCACAAGTTGGGCTCAGAAAGCTTGCAACCGATGCAACTGATCTACCCACTGAAACTACAGAAACCCATAAAACGAAGGGAATCGAATTCTCCTCCCCCCCCCCCAGTCCCTTAATACTGCTTTACTATCTATTTTGCTCAGCTTGAGGGAGTAGCCAAAAAAACACTTGACCTTTATGGCTATAGTTTTATAGGGGTTTTGAAGTAGAAATTGGAGATTGTATGAATATACATTTTCGTGATGTGCAAACTGGTAGCGTAGAAGCCAGAGCAGTACTAGAAATAGCCGAAGGGGTATTTCTCAATGAGGTTACGATCCTTAATATCGAAGGGGAAACGGTAGTAGAATTTCCCAAAAAGAGCTTTGTAGGAAAGAATAAGCGAACTTTTTACATAGATATCATCACCTTTGAAGATACAGATAAGCGTATAGTCTGGGAGCTTGAGATCAAAGAAGCCTACCAGGTTTGGCGCAAGAAGAATAAGAAAGTCCTGGTTTACGAAGAAAAATAAAAAAATAAATGGAGGATCATCATGATCAACAACTTGCAAGATGCACTATCCACCAATATTAAGGGGATGAAACGCTCAGCTATACGTGAATTGCTCAAGTATTTGGGCACTCCCGGTTTGATTTCGTTCAGTGGTGGCTTTCCCAGCCCGGAAACCTTCCCCACTGTAGAATTAAAGCAGATAATGAATGAAGTTATGGACACTGAAGCAGCATTTGCTTTGCAATATGGTGCAACCGAAGGAGATATCCTGCTACGCACGATGCTGGTAGAGCGTTACAAAGCTCAAGGCATCGAGATGAGTGTGGATAATTTGATTATCACCACTGCTTCTCAACAAGCCTTGGATTTGACAGCCAAGATTTTCATCAATCGTGGAGATTACGTACTGGTCGGCTTACCTTCATATCTGGGTGGGCTTTCTGCCTTCAATTCTTACGGAGCACAGATGATCGGCATTCCTATGGATGATGAAGGTGAAGATCCTGCCGTGATCGAAAAAGAATTGAAACGCGTAGAGGCCATGGGTAAGAAGGTGAAATTTATCTACCTGATCCCGGACTTCCAGAATCCTGCAGGAGTAACTATGACCGAGAAGCGCCGGCAAGAGATTATCGCCTTGGCACACAAATATGATGTACTGATCATAGAAGATAGCCCCTATCGGGAATTGCGTTATGAGGGCAGCACCCAAAAGACCATGTATGAGCTCGATGGCACTGGTCATGTGGTGATGCTGGGTACTTTCTCCAAGATCTTTTGTCCCGGCTTTAGAATAGGTTGGGTAGCAGGTCATCCCGATATATTGGATAAATTCGTGGTAGCCAAGCAAGCTACCGATCTTTGCACCCCTCCTTTTACGCAGAGAATCGCAGCCCGCTATCTGGAAAAGGGACTGCTGGATCCCAAGATTGAAGAGATCCGCCAGATGTACTCTGTCAAACAAAAGGGCTTCCTCGCTGCTCTGGATAAGTATATGCCCGAAGAGATCACCTGGACCAGGCCCAAAGGCGGATTGTTTATGATGGCCAGTGCTCCGGAATATATGGATACGGACGAATTACTGTTGCAATGCATCAAAGAAGAAAACGTGGCTTATGTGGCGGGGACTTCGTTCTTCTGTGACGGTGGCGGCAAAAACACCATGCGCTTAAACTTCTCCTATGAGACCTTGGAAAAGAACGAAGAAGGAGCCAAGCGTTTGGGGAATTTCTTCAAAAAGCAGCTTAAAAAGTGACGATACACAGATAAACTGGAGGAATAATGTCCAATAAAGTCATCAAAGACCGTATGGGCATGATCATCACGGAGGAAGATGCTCCGGAGAAGATGGAAGTAGAAGCTACCGAAGTCAAAGCTCCGGCAGAAAAAGATTCCCCCGTATTGATCTATTACAATTGGTGCAAAAAGTGCGGTATTTGTGTAGCTTTTTGTCCCACCGGCTGCTTGGGCCGCAAGAGCGATGGCTCGCCTTACGTACAAGCACCGGAAAAATGTATTCACTGTGAGACTTGTGATCGCCTTTGTCCCGATTTTGCGATCACCGGAGCCAAGGAGAAATAATGCTAAAAACGACAGCAAGCAAATCCACCAAGGCCAAGACCCCCAAAACCCCCACTCCAGCAGGACCCAAGCCGAGCGCCCAACGCACGAAAAGCAAGCTCAACGAACTGCAGCGTGACCTGGAACGCAAGACCATCATAATGCAAGGCAATGAAGCAGTGGCTTATGGCGCTTTGGATGCCGGGGTCAATTTCTTTGCCGGATATCCCATCACACCCTCTACTGAGGTAGCTGAGATCTTATCTGCCGAGCTCCCTAAACGGGGTGGAACCTTTATCCAAATGGAAGATGAAATCGCCTCTATCTGCGCCATTATCGGAGCTTCCTTGACGGGCGCGAAATCTCTGACCGCCACCAGTGGTCCCGGCTTTTCGCTGATGCAGGAAGGTATTGGCTTTGCCAAAATCACCGAAACTCCCTGTGTAGTAGTTGATGTCCAGCGCATGGGACCCTCTACCGGCATGCCCACCAGCCCGGCTCAGGGTGATATAATGCAGGCTAAATGGGGTTCTCATGGCGATTCACCGGCAATTGTGCTCTATCCGGATAGCGTTAAAGAAAGCTATGAACTCACCATCCGCGCCGTCAATCTGGCGGAGAAATATCGCACCTGCGTGATCTTGCTTTTGGATGAAGTCTTGGGACACATGCGGGAATCCGTGCGTCTGCCCGATATGGCAACGGTGCGAGTGATCAATAGAATCAAACCTACCGTACCTCCACATTGGTACAAACACTACGACGAAAATCAAAAATACCTCTCTCCCTTAGCCAGCTTTGGTGATGGCTATCGCTTTCACGTTTCGGGACTTACGCATGATGTTCATGGATTTCCTACAAGTAAATCCGGCGAAGCCGCGGAGATGATGGAACGTCTGCGTAAAAAAATCTCTTACAACATCCGTGATTTGGTGCAGATTGAGAGCTATGAGATGGATGATGCCAAAATAGCTATTTTTGCTGCCGGGATCACAGCCCGGGCTGCCAAAGAGGCTATTGTTATGGCGCGATATGAAGGCATCAAGGTAGGGCTTTTGAGACCCCTTACTATCTGGCCTTTCCCGGATGATGCCGTGCGTAAGATGCTGCGCGCAGTGGATACCGTGATCGTACCCGAGCTGAATCAAGGGCAATTGATCCACGAAATCCGCCGACTGACCAAAGATAAGAGCGATAGCGATGTGCTGACAATCCAGCGAGTAAATGGCCAGCTCATCACACCAAATGACATTCTGCATAAGATCAAGGAGGTAATCTGAGATGGCAAATATTCCGCAAAAAGTAGTACACCAGTATCTGCGGCACGATAAGAAGTTCCCTCATGTCTGGTGTGCCGGATGCAGCAACGGGATCATCCTGGGAGCCATTATCAGAGCGATAGCTTCGATGGAGCTGGATCGCGATAACCTCGTGATGGTTTCCGGCATTGGTTGCTCCTCACGGATGCCGGTATATATCGATCTCAATACTCTGCATACCTTGCATGGCCGGGCAATTGCCTTTGCCACGGGGATCAAGATGCACAAACCCAAGATGAAGGTAATCGTAGTAACCGGAGATGGAGATTGTACCGCAATCGGCGGAAATCACCTGATCCATGCGGCGCGCAGAAATATCGATCTCAACGTGATCCTGGTAAATAACAACATTTATGGTATGACCGGAGGACAGTGCTCTCCCACTACTCCTTATGGTGCCTTTGCCACCACGGCGCCTTATGGCAATATCGAACCGGATTTTGATATCTGCAATCTCGTCTTGGGCGCTGGCGCCAGCTTTGTCGCCCGTACTACTGCTTTCCATGTGGTTGAGATGCAAAATTATATCCAGGCTGCGATTGAACATCCCGGATTCTCAATGATAGAAGTGCTTTCTGCCTGTCCGGTGATCTATGGCCGACTCAATAAGAAGGGTGGCGCACCGCAGATGATGAAAGAATTCAGAGATAATTCCCTGCCGGTGACTGCAGTGGATAAACTGCCCCCAGACCAGGTGGAGGGCAAGATCATCCGTGGCATCCTGCGCAAGGAAATCAGGCCAGAATATTGTGCTGCTTATGCAGATCTGGTCTCCCGAGTCCAGGTTACTGGAGGCAAAAATGACGCAAAGATATGAAATCCGCCTCTCCGGTAGCGGCGGACAAGGCTTGATTCTGGCGGGAATCATCCTGGCCCGGGCGGCTGTGCTCGATGATCATAAGGTTACTCAGACTCAGAGCTATGGTCCTGAATCCCGCGGGGGATACTCCCGCGCCGATGTGATTATCAGTGATCGGGAAATTTACTTCCCGGAAGCCACCAATTTCAACTGCCTGCTCGCTCTTACGCAAGAGGCCTGCGATAAATATCTCTTTGATCTCAGAGATACTGGTACTCTGATTATCGATACGACTTATGTGAAAAACCTGGCCTTGGCTGCCGATAATACTTACGAATTGCCCTTTACCGAAATTGCCCAGAACGATTTGGGCAGCGCCATCACAACCAACGTGCTGTCTTTGGCTTTTTTGGTCAAAGTTACGGACATCGTTAGTGATAAATCTTTGGAAGCATCGATAGCTCGATCCGTAAAGCCGGCTTTTATAGATTTGAATCTGAAAGCGATGAGGCTGGGATTTAAACTGGCCGAAAGCTACAGGAATTAAAGGCGCGGATTATGGTAAAACACATTAGTCATATCGGCATCGCAGTCAAAGACCTGGCAGCCGGAATCGCCTTTTATGAGAAGTTGGGACTCATTTTGGAAGGAATCGAGGAAGTGCCCTCACAAAAGGTGCGCGTAGCTTTTCTGCCCTGTGGTGATACCAGAATCGAGCTGCTGGAGCCCACTTCTGAAGATAGCCCCATCGCCAAATTTATCGCCAAGAAAGGTGAAGGAATCCAACACTTGGCTTTTGCTGTAGATGATCTCCCTGCTGCTCTCCAAAAGACTGAGGATGCGGGGATCCACTTGATCGATAAAGCACCCCGGCCTGGAGCGCATAATGCGGAGATCGCCTTTTTGCACCCCAAGTCTACTGGCGGAGTCTTGATCGAACTCTGCAAGGAGAAGCACTAAGATTAATAAATAAAAAGATATATCACGGGTGGTACTTATAAGTGCCACCCCATCCCTCCGGGGGAGAGAAAACTTTGAAGAGAAGAGCTGAAGGTATATGAACGTCAAAGGGATTGGAAAGAATTTTCTGCTTTGCTTGCTGCTATTGCTTTTTGCTTCTTGCGATGTAGATAATAGCATCCAGCGCTATGAGTTTGAAGAGCAATCTTCTTACCGCTATGATCATGAAGCGCATATCTTCAGGATAATGGATTTGCGGGGGGATGGCTCCAACCTCTTGATTACTTCCCACGATATAGACGCACACAGCTCCATCGTAATCCAAAGCATGGAAGGGAAAGCAATCTCACAGATCAACACCTCCGAGGGTTTTGTCCAAAGTATGGTTACCCTAAAAGACCCCACCAATCAAAGTCCCTGGCTTTTCTTTTGTTACAATGACAACCGCCAAGTATCTCTCAACGCCGTCCAGTACGAATGGCAGGTGCCCTTACTGCGCACAACCAAGATCTTTGAGCCTTACACAAGAAATGATTATCTGAAGCGAGTACCAGCATATCAATGGAGAGCCAATATCGTTCCTCAGCTTTTGGATGATATTGATGGTGACGGCAAGCTGGAACTGGTATGTCTGGCCGTTTCGGGCTATAGCGCAAATCCTCGGGGCTTGATGGTATTTGATTTTGAAAGCGGCAAAAGGAAGTGGTTTTTCAGAACTCCCTGCAATTTTTATACTTTAGTCTTTAAAGACCTCGATGGAGATGGACAGCGGGAATTCCTGCTGAATAACGAAGCTTTTAATAATACCGATGCTACCTTTAACAATTTGAATGATCACAGCGTTTACCTCACCGTGCTTGATCCTTTTGGCAAAGTGCTCGATCAGCATAAGATCTTTGAGGGTATTGGCGAAAGTCGGATGATGGTCAAAGACGTTGATCAGGATGGCACTCTGGATATCTATCTTTTGGCCTTGACCCGGGGAATGGATACGAAGTCGGATCTGATCCTGCGCTTAAGTTTCAATGGAAAAAAGCTCATCCGAACCAAAGAACTCATGCTGCCCAAGACCTTAGAGCGCGTTCAGGGTAATGATTTTTTGCATAGATTGGATAACAGCTTGAAGTACTACCTCGTGGTTAATGACAGTAATAAAGGTCTCCGGCTATTTGACGACTTGCTCAATGATATCACTCCCCGCGAGGTTAAAGATGTAAAAAAAGTGGTGCATGTAGCCGACCTCAGCTCTGCTAAAGGGAAAGAGATCATTGTGCTGACAAACAGCGATGAGATCAAGATTCTCAATCCTGATTTCAAGGAATTAGCACATCTTAAAAACCCGTTTCCGGACTTCCAGTCTATCTATCTGCAAGTACTCACGGATCCTATCCGTAAAGAAGCTCGCATCGCCTTACTCACCAAAAACAACGTGGATCTCTATGCTCTGGAGAGAATTGCTTTAAGCAACCTGATATATCAAAGCTTCAAGGCTTATAACCCCCTGTTGGTTTTGCTCTTGGTGCTCATCTTGCTGCGCTTGGCATTTCAAAACAGAAGGCAACTCACTGGGATTATCTCCACCGTTAATCAGCTGGAGGAGGGACTCATCATTGTGAGCGGAAAAGATAAGATCATATTCATCAACAAAGCCGCTACCAGTTTGATCCTTGAAGAGTATCCCAATTCCAGCTTACGCAGTTTGCGTGAATCTTTGCCTCTGGTCTCGGTAACCCTAATCAGCATGCGACGCAGCACGGCGGATTACGAGAATAGTAATACCGTGATAGCTTCCAAACCGATCCGTTTACATATAGAGAAGATTAAAGGACTCAGAACCCGGTATCTGATCTGTCTTGTCAAAATCTTGCCGGATGAACAAATTCAGCATCTCGAATGGGCAGAAACAGCCCGACGCCTGTCACATCATGTGCGGCGGCACATTACCAATATCCTTTTGGCACTGGAAGCCATTTCAGACCTTGAGTCTTCGGCAAATCAAGAGTATCTGGATATCGTTAAAGGCGAGATCGAAAAGATCCGTGTCTTTACCCATGCCTTTCAGCGCTTTACGGAAATGCAGAATTATGAGCTGAAGTTGCATGACGTAATTCCTTCTGTAGAGCATGCCCTTACCCAGGTACAGCTGCCGAATAATCTGAACTTGATCAAGGACTACAGCCTCAAATCCATCCCCGCCTATATCGAACCGATCCGGTTTGAAGAAGTCTTGATCAATACCTTAAATAACTCCATCGAAGCAATGCCGGATGGTGGAACTTTGCATATTACGGTAAAGGAATTTCCCAGACACAGAAGTCCCAAGGGGAAGCTCAGCATTCTGGTCGAAATTGAAGATACCGGTAAAGGCATCCCCGCCAAATATATGGAAGATATCTGGAAACCATTTTTTACTACTAATCAATCCGGTACCGGAATCGGGATTCCGGAAAATAAAAAGATTATCGATTCTATGGGTGGACTCATAGATATCCAAAGCGAAGAAGGACTGGGAACCACAGTCTCTGTATGGCTAAAAGGAGAGTATGATGGCTCAAATTAACATTCTGGTTGCAGATGACGATTATGTATTCTGTAGGTTGATCGCAGATTTTATTCGCAGCGCTGGTTACAAAGTGGCTACCGCCAGCACCTGTACCGAAACTCAAGCTCTGCTTGAACAAGAACAATTTGATTTGCTAATGCTGGATATGCGTTTCCCAGCCCTGCAGGATGGTTTTGATATGTTGGAAAAAGCGCATGAAAAATATCCGGCCATGCCCATCCTGATGATATCGGGTTCAGGGCATATTCCCGATGCGGTGAATGCCATCAAATATGGAGCCACAGATTTCATCGAAAAACCCATCGCCAAAGAACACCTTTTGATCCGTCTTGCCAGCTTCAGTGAAAGCATCAGGATGCAAAAGGATCTGCGGGATTTACAAGTCTCCACTATCGGCATGGTGGGAGATTCTGAACCCATGCAAAAAGTATATGATACCATCATCAAAGTGGCCAAATATGAAACTCCAGTCCTGATCACAGGAGAAACCGGCGTAGGTAAAGAATTAGCTGCTGAAGCCATCCACAGACTCAGTGCCAATCACCATAATATTATGATCAAGATCAATTGCGCTTCCATCCCCGCCGAGCTGTTTGAGGCTCAGCTATTCGGCTATGAAAAGGGGGCTTTTACCGGAGCCGATCGCACCCATAAAGGTTACTTTGAGAGCGCTCAAAACTCCAGCCTCTTTTTGGACGAAATCAGTGAATTGCCCCTGAGAGTACAAGCCAAATTGCTGCGTGTCCTCTCTGAAGGAGAAATTCAAAAATTGGGCAGCAACCCCCTCAAAATAAATACACGTCTGATCTGCGCCAGCAACAAAGACCTGGACTCAATGGTTGCAGCCGGAAGGTTTCGCCAAGACCTTTACTATAGAATCAGCGCAGTAAGTATCGAAATCCCTCCCCTCCGCCAAAGACGGCAAGATATCATCCCCATCGCCGAATTCTACATCAATCGCTTTTGTTCCGAACATAATATAGCATACAAGACGCTTGCCCCCGCAGCCTCTGCCTGGCTGATGCAACAAGATTTTCCCGGAAATGTGCGGCAACTCAAGAATCTGGTAGAGCGCGCTTTGGTTTTTTCGCAAAGTGACTCCTTAAGTGTGGTTGATTTTACCACAACCGCTGAGGAATTGCCCGATGCCGCCCCTTCCTATCGGGATGCCGTGCATCAATTTGAGCGTAATTATATCCGTACTGCCTTTTTAGCTCACGACTCAAGTCTAACCCGCACAGCTCATTACCTGAAAATGGATAAATCCAACCTCTCCAAAAAAATGCAGGCTTTGGGCCTGAATATCCCCCCTAAAACCAACGACTGAGCCCGCGTATTAGAGATTTTCTGCAGCAGCCTCTGTGGTATTTATCACCACAGACGGATTAGGGGTTTCCCGGCTAATTACTTGCACTTCATAAAGATAAGCCTTCGTATCAACATTGGCATGCTTCCTGCACTATATATCGGCAAGCAAGGCTACTGAAATGTAGTTATCCCCAGATTCGAAGGCTGAAAGATAGAGATGAGGGAAAGTGGGGTCTGTAGGTTTTTTCCTTATCTTAGCCACAAATCTGCTATACCATGGCGCACACCTCTGCTGCTCACCACAATGGTATGTTGCTGAAACAGATCCATCAGCTGTAGCATGATCATTCCGGCGGGTAAGATGATATCGGCCCGTGCGGGGTCCATGCCGCGGATTTGCTTGATTTCCCGCCAGGTGAGGGCGCGATAGCGTTGGACTTGGCGAAAGACCTCGCTGTGGCTTAGCCGATATCCATTGACCTTGTCTGCGGCATATTCTTTCAGCTTCAGAGCCACCATAGCATAGCTGATAATAGAGCCTCCCGTACCCGCCAGAGTCGCGTTTTTCAGAGGATAGGGTTTGATAGTTTTTTCAATGGTGCTTTTGATGGCAAAGTATTCACAGGCACTGATAGGATCATGGCTGCGAAATTCACGGGTCAGATTCACGGCACCCCAGGGAAAGCTATAGATTTTCTGAATCTGCTCAGCCCTGCCGGTGATAATCTCCGTGCTGGCCCCACCCAAATCAAAACAAACAAGCTTCCCTTTTAGCTGCAGGCCGCTCTGTATGGCGCGATAAGCAGCTTCTCCCTCTTCTCGGCTACTTAATACTCGCAGCTTTAGCCCGCTTGTTTCTTGAATCCGCTGGCTGAGTTCTTTTTGATTCTTAATCCGCCGCAAAGCCTCAGTACCAAAGATTATAATCCGGACATCCTGGGGGTTTTCCCCTTGCACAGTTTTGATGGTTTGTAAAATCCTTTTGATGGCTTGGCTTGATAGTTTGCCATTGGTGTCAATTTCCGCCGATAGCCTGAGCGGGATGCGGTAATCTTGGAGGGAAGTGGACTCATCTTTTGCCCATTGCATGATCTTGCAGGAATTTGAACCAAACTCAATAAGTACTTGGTATTGACTGTTAGTATCCATAAGTGCATCCTTGAGTAACAGATTTCTTATTATAAAAAGTAAAGCACAATACATCAATAGCAAAATAAAAACTTTCTCTGGACGCGCAACAAGATAAAACCAAGATCCTGGAGCCGCCAGCATCGCACCTGCCGACTTGGCTAAGTTGATGACAAGTGGGGCTTTGCTTTTCGGCAAAAACCTGCGGAGCGTGCGTTGTCCTCGAAAATTCTTGACGCAAATTGCTGGACTACAAACTGGTATTAATTAGAATAAATGTAATCGAGGTGAAAATTGCGCAAGATAGTAATAGCTGGTAATTGGAAGATGCACAAAAACTTAGATGAAGTATACTCATTTTGCAAAGCGATAAAAGAGCCGCTGATGAACAAGAAATTTGACCGCGTCTTGCCCATCCTGGCACCCAGCTTTGCCTTTTTATCAATCTTGAAGGATGAGCTGCAAGATACAGCCCTCCAGGTGGCTGCTCAAGATGTTAGCTGCCATAACGATGGTGCTTTTACCGGAGAAGTCTCGGCGAACATGCTGGCCTCTTTGGGTTTGAATTACTCCATTGTGGGGCATTCTGAATGTCGGAATCATCATAATGATAGCAATGAAGTAGTGCGTGAAAAGCTCTTGAAACTAATGGACAATGGGATCAAGCCCATACTCTGCATCGGTGAAAGCTTGGCACAGCGGGACAAGGGAGAAACCGGGCAGGTGATCATGGAACAGCTGGAAGGTTGTCTGCGCGATGTTACGCTGTATACCGCCTCGGACCTGATGATAGCCTATGAGCCCATATGGGCGATTGGCACTGGTCGTACCGCCTCGGGCGAACAGGCTCAGGAAGTGCATCGCTTGATCCGCAAATGGCTTGCCGATACCTACAAGGATCAGCTTGCCGATGAACTCTGCATCCTCTATGGGGGAAGCGTAAAACCGAGTAATTTAGCGGGTCTCCTCAGCATGCCGGATATCGATGGCGGATTGATCGGGGGCGCATCTTTGGATGCCAATAAATATCTGAAGATGATAGATATCGCTTTGGAGCATAGTAAATGATAGATATCAAATACCTCAGGGCAAACCCGGAAGTGGTGCGCGCTGCGATCAAAAACAAAAACGAAAAAGCCGATCTGGATGCCTTGTTAAGGGTGGATAATCAGCGCCGGAGTCTGCAGTATAGCTACGATCAATTGCGGGCACAACAAAACACCGTGTCCCAGCAAATCGCCCAAAAGAAACGAGCCCAAGAGGACGCCAGCGAGGAGATTGCGAGCATGGCCAAGGTAGCGGCCCAACTAAAAGGCATTCAAGCAGATTTGAATGCGGCAAATGCCGAGATTGAAACGCGGCTTTTGAGCATTCCGAATATTCCTGAAGCAGATGTGAGGATCGGACCTGATGAAACTCACAACGAAGTAATCCGCCACGAAGGAGAACCTGCGACTTTTGATTTTGAGCCCAAGGATCATCTGGCGATTGCCGAACAAAATGGGCTTTTGGATTTAACTCGGGGCGCTAAAATCTCGGGCAGCGGTTTCCCCATATACAAAGGCGCAGGAGCTCGTCTGGAGCGCGCCCTGATCAATTTTATGCTGGAATATCATATCCAAAAACACGGTTATACCGAACTCATGGTGCCTTTGGCAGTTACGCGTAAAACCATGACCGGTACAGGCCAGCTGCCCAAGCTGGAAGCCGATATGTATCATATCGCTGAGGATGATCTCTTTTTAATTCCCACTGCCGAGGTTCCGGTGACCAATATCTATGCCGATGAAGTCCTGTCCTACAAGGATTTGCCACAAAAGTATGTGGCTTACACTCCCTGTTTCAGGCGGGAAGCCGGCTCCTATGGCAAGGATACCAGAGGTTTGCAGCGATTGCATCAGTTTAACAAAGTGGAAATGGTACGTTTTGTAGAGCCCGAAAACTCTGCCGCAGCCTTGAAAGAGATCTTGCACGATGCCGAAGACATCCTGCAGGCTCTCGGTTTGCATTACCGGGTAGTCTCGCTTTGTACGGGGGATTTGAGCTTTGCCAGTCAAAAGACCTTTGATCTGGAAGTATGGGCTGCAGGCAGCAAGAAATATCTCGAGGTATCCTCGGTAAGCAATTTTGGTGAATTTCAGGCCCGCCGTGCCAATATCCGCTACAAGGATGCTGAAGGAAAAATGCGCCATCTGCATACGCTGAATGGCTCAGGCCTGGCTACGCCACGCTTGATGATAGCACTCTTGGAGACATATCAACAGGCCGATGGCAGGCTGAAGCTGCCGGAAGCATTAAAGCCTATGCTGGAGCTGAGAATCTGATGTTTTGTCTGCTGAAAATGCCTCCTGAATATAGCAAAACCACAAGCCAAATATCTGCTGAACTTGTCCCCGGCAAGCTATATCACCAAACACCCGCTAAGAATCTATCCGATTCTTTTACAGAGCAGCGTGGAGATGAGATCCTGATCCTGGAAGGAATCGTAGCCAATGGCAAACGCCTGCAGGATGCTTATGCCGTGCAAGACCTCAAAGAACTAATTTGGCAAGCCCTACAGGAGCACAGCATTCTGGGCAAGCTACATGGACAATTCTTTGTGGCCTGCTATAATGTAATTTCGGGGGATTTCAAGGTCTTCACAAACCTTAGCAATACGGTGAGATTGTACTATTATCATAAGGATGACACGATCATCGTGGCAGATAAAATCAAGCTCATTGTAGATATCTTGGCTGCAACTGGCATTCCTTGCACAGTAAGTGACTTAGGCGCTCGCATGATGCTCAGTTATGGCTATATGCTGGAAGGTTTTACTACTATCAAGGAAATCAAGCAATTGCCCTCGGCAAGCTGTCTGAGCTACGTAGATGGTGTTCTGGATGAGTCGCGCTATTTTAGCTGGAATTTTGATGTCCGGCATCAGGCTACCCACAAGAGCTTTAGGGAGCTTTCGCATCTCTTTACTACTGCAGTGGCAGATGCTTTTGCCCGAGATGAGGATTATGAGCATTTGGCCTTCCTCAGCGGAGGGCTGGATTCACGTTTGGTCGTCTATGCGGCTCACAAATTGGGATACAAAGGCTTTTCGGTATTGAACTTTAGTGAGCCGGGATATCTGGATGCCACTATTGCGGAGGATATTGCAAAAGAGTTAAAGCTGAAGCTGCATTTCATATCTCTGGAAGGGGGGAAATATCTATATGATATCGAGCAGGGCTTGCTGTATCATGAAGGGCAGATCGTATTGCATGGCGCAGCACATTTGTTTCACGCTCTGCAAAATATACCCCTTGAACGTTATGGCATCTTGCATTCAGGACAGGTGGGAGACATCATGAAGGGTAGCTATCTGGCCGCCCGGAAGCACACTCCAGTAAATCTGGTGTCTGCAGCATACTCCACCCGAGGCTTGCAAAGCTTTGCCAATGAGCTGGATTATGTGCGGCAAAAGTATCCTAATCAAGAAGCTTTTGTCTTCTATAACCGGGCTTTAAATGGGATGACCAATGGCGATCTGGCTTCGTATTACTTCTCACACAGCATATCTCCCTTTTTAGAGCCGGAATTTATGCAGTATGCTTTGAATATAGACCCTGCCGCTCGTTATGAGAGCCGGGCTTATTTGGCCTGGATGAAATATTCCTTCCCAGTTGCTGCGCGACACACTTGGGAAAAAACCGGAGCCCGCGCTTCAGACCCCTTCTGGCTGGTAAGACTCAAATACAACGTCTGGCGGGGATCAAACAAGATCAAACTCAAAATTACCAGACAACCAAATCGCCTGATTATGAATCCTTTTGATTATTGGTGGCAAAGTAATGAGGAATTGCGCAGGCATCTGAACCAAGAATTTAATTGCCTGCAGCAAGCTGCTCCGTTTTTGGATAAAGAGCTGCAGACAGATATGAATGAGATGCAAAATAGCCATTCCCTCAGCGAAAAGCTGCAGGCATATACTTTGGCCAGAAGTGTCTTATATCTTTTAGGTAAGGAAGAAAAAATAGAGGTATCGCATGACTAAAGACATGGGAATCCTGGACTTGATCCTGATCTTGGCCAAACACCGTAAGTTGATCATCATCATAACAGTTTTGGCTGTGATAGGCAGCATTATTTATGCTCTGCTGGCCCCGCATTATTGGATAAGTAAGGCGGTCATCATCCCCGTTTCGGAATCTGATAATATCGGTGGATTTAACACGAACCTACTTGATATAGCGGGCGGAGGCTTACTCAAGACGCAAAAGGTGGAAATGGCTACGGATTTTATTACCGTGATGAAAAGCCGCAGCTTCAGAGAAAAGGTGATAGAAGAATTTGATCTGATATCCTATTTTGAGATCACAAAGCCTTATGACTATGCACTTGAATTGGCTTTAGAAAAAATCCAAACCTCAATGATCCGCATAATCTTTGATCCGGAAAGCAATCTCATAGTCATCAGTGCGGAAACCAAAGACAAGGCAATGTCTATGGACATAGTGAATTTTTATTTAAACGAGCTGGAAAAGTACAATCAAAACAATCGCTTGTCCAAAGGCCGAATGAAACGTGTTTTCTTGGAAACACAGGTAGAAAAAAACATGGCGGAAATGGACTCCTTGGCTAAAGCCATGCGGGATTTTCAAGCTAAAAACAAGACAGTAGCTTTGGATCAACAAACTGAAGCCATAGTAAGCCTCTACGCAGAAACCGTTGCCCAATATATGCAGGCTGAGCTGGAGCTGGATTTGGCCAAAAACCAATATTCCCAAACCTCGCCGGTAGTCTTGGACCTGATAGCCCAAAAAGAGCTCTTAGCCCAGAAGGTGAAAGATTTGGAAGATAGCAGCCAAGTCTTAGCGCCGTCTTATCTGCTCCAGATTGACAAGGTGCCCGATCTCAGTATGCAGCTGGCCTTGCTAAAGATGAATCTTGAGATCAAAAAAACCGTGATCGAATATATGTATCCCCAGTATGAGCTGGCTAAATTGGAGGAACTCAAGGACATGCCTACCTTTGAGGTCATCGATGCCCCCCGCGAAGCCGGCATGCGCTCCAAACCCAAGCGAGCCATTTTGGTGATTATTACCACGCTGGCATTCTTCATTATCTCCTGCGTGCTCGCTTTGATCTGTGAAAGTCTGCATCAAAATAATGAGTTGGTGCAAAAGATAGTAGCAACTATCAAAGGCAAACAATAAACCCCGCCCCAGGATTCTGATAAATGGTAGCTACCCTGTTTTTGAAAGAGCATACGCAGAAGTTCAGTCCCCGCATTATGATCTGGGGACTGGCGATACTGCTGGCCTTTCTGGAGTTTTTTCGGTTCAATTATAGCCTGAGTACGCTAATCACCTTTGCACTGGTGCCTATTGCGATCGCCTTTATCTTCCTGTATCCTCGAACTCCGCTGATCCGAAAGGAGGAATTTGAGCCGGTACTCTTTCTGCTTTTCTGGCTGGGATACTCGCTATGTAGTTATATCTGGGCCCAAGACAGGTTGCTGGCGGCAGATTATTCTCTGCTTATCTTTCGTTACCTGTTTCTCTTCATGTTCTTCTCGGCTGTTTTTCGGGATCACCGTCTATTAAGCAAGCTGCATCTATTTTTGGCATTCATCGCCTTTTTGTATATAGTTACGGGAATATGGGAGATCTTAACCTTGGATCATCTGCCCCCTTCAAGATTCTACGGCAGCAAGTTCTATCGCCCCACCGGTCCCTTTTATGGGGAGAATAACATGGCGGCTTTTATGTTGTTGCTTACCCCTTTCTTGCTCTTTTTACCAAAGCTCTATCCCAAGTTATGGGTAAAAATAGGCACCATCATCGGCATCCTGCTCTCCACCCTCATCATCATCATCCAGGAAGCGCGCATTGCCATGCTGGCCATGGCAGCATTCCTGCTCTGGTTTCTGACCTTCCATAACCGCGTGCACACCTGGTTGTTTGTCTTTTTACTGATAGCGCTGATTGTAGGAGTTGTAAATTATTACGCTCCCAGTTTGCTACATTTTGGCTTGAACATGCTGAGCCGTGAAATAAGCAGTTTGGAGAATGAAAGCAGGTCCGTTCGGTTGAGCTCAATTAATATCCGCAAGCAGCTCTTTTGGGAGACTTTTGATCTGGCCTTCCTCTCCAACTTAATGGGAGTAGGTGGTGGCAATTATGAGCATTATATGGATACCGATCGCGAGTTTCGCACGGCAGGGATCATAAATCCTCATAATTGGGTATTGGAGATTTTGGGTAATTTTGGCATCATAATCTTGGGGGGATTTCTTTACATCTATATCAAATGGCTGTATCTGCTTTATAAAAAGGTACACATCAGCAGGGGACGAGAAAAATACTTAGGCCTGATGTATTTGTCCTCACTCTTGCTTTTTATAGCCACCAGCTCCTTACCCAGTTCGATCCGCTGGAATCATCTGATCTGGATATATTTTGCCGGCATTAATGCCTATTGCCACAATCAAAAAAGGATTTACAAAGATAACCTATGAAAAAGTTTCAAGAATTAGTCGATATTATTGCCACCCTCCGCGACCCAGATAACGGTTGCCCCTGGGATCTCACACAAACCGCCACATCATTGGTACCAAACTTCATTGAAGAGCTTTATGAAGTGGTGGAAGCCATAGAAGAGCAAGACGATGAAGCACTGTGTGAAGAGCTGGGAGATTTGCTTTTGCACATTGTATTTCAAGCCCAAATAGCCAGCGAAGAGGGGCACTTTGACATAAACGAGGTCTTATCTACCATCAACACAAAGCTGATCCGCAGGCATCCCCATGTCTTTGGCGATATCTCCTTAAGTGATGCCTATAGTGTTAAGCTGAATTGGGAGCGCCTCAAGCTGCAGGAGAAGACAGCGCGGGAGAGTGTGTTGGATGGCATTCCCAAAGCACTGCCTGCTTTGATTCAAGCCCAAAGGATGCAGGAAAAAGCAGCTTCCGTAGGTTTTGACTGGCCGGATTTGCCGCCGATATTAGCCAAGATCGATGAAGAACGGGAAGAGCTGTATGAGGTTTTGGAAGTTAACGATCCCGAAGCCATCAAGGAAGAATTGGGAGATTTACTCTTTAGCATTGTCAATCTCTCCCGCAAGCTGGGCATTGATGCAGAAGCTGCGCTAAAGGAAACTACCCGCAAGTTTTACCGCCGCTTCCGCTTTGTAGAAGAACAATACTCAAAAACCGATATCCACGAGGCCAGCCTTGAAGAACTCGATAAACACTGGGAAACAGCCAAAAAGAAGTAATCGTTTTCATAGCCTCAGGCTCTATATAGTCTTTGGTTCCCTGATCATTTTCATCTGCTTTGCCGTCTACACTCAGGTGCTGATTCAGAAAGCAAAGCAAGAACAGGAGTATGTGCCGCGCCTATTTGCCCAATACATTGCCTATACGGAGGGTTATCTCAGAGCAGCCGAACAATATGCGCAATTGCTCACTGAGGTAAGCTCCAAATATCTGCAATTCACGGCGCAACGCGATTTTCAGCAGCAGCTTTGGGACTACATCTCCACCGATTTTATGCAGCAAAATCCTATCCCGATCATCATCACCGATGAGAATATGCAGCCTTTGGTCTGGAAAAACATCGACGTAGCTTCAGACTCACTCTATGAGGATTTGAGCCCTTCCACTCAGTTTCGGATGGGCGAGCTGATGTCCATGATGATCCAGACTCCCCTGCTGGATGACGGGCAGCTTACGGGCTACGCCTTCTATAGCAAGCCCATTTCTTTTGAGCAATTTATCAAAAACATAGAATACGAGATCATCGTTACCGACCGTAATCGTGAACCGCTTTTCTGGCGCAATGTCAATATCAGCGAGAACACGCCCTTCAATGCCTTGAAGATAGAGCAGCAATTTGAATTGCTCTCCCGCCAAAGTTCCATGACCGAGGTTCCGCTTTCAAACGAAGCTGATTCTTTGGGTTACATATATTTTACCAGTCCTCAATCTCTCTCATACATCCGCTATATCATTATTTTGGAAGTCATTTTGACTTTGATGGTGGTATTTTTTGGCAGCTATGGGCTCTTGCTGCTTAAACGCACGGAAAAAGATACGCTCTGGGTGAGTTTGGCCAAAGAAACCGCACATCAATTTGGCACCCCAATCACCTCCCTGATGGGATGGATAGACTATTTGGAACAGTGCCCCGATGAAGGTGCTGAGCACCCCAATAGGGACCAGATCTTGGGCTTTATGAAAGCGGATCTGGAGCACCTGAAAAATGTCGCCTCACGTTTTGGCAAGGTGGGCAGCCTCACCAAGCTCGAACCTCATGATCTGCATAAGATCCTCTCTGATGTAGTGGATTACTTCAGCTTACGCTTACCGCATTTGGGCGCGCGGATCGATATACACCTGATCAGTAAAATTGAAGGTCTCCAAGTCATGATGGATCCCGAACTGATCAAATGGACTCTGGAAAACCTGATCAAAAACTGCATCGATGCGATGTCCGGTAAGGGTGGAAATATCATCATCACGGCCACGCATAAGAGTCCCTTTGTCTATGTGCACATTCGTGATGAAGGCAAGGGTATCCCCAGAAATCGATGGAAAAAGGTCTTTGATCCCGGAGTGACTACCAAGACCAGAGGCTGGGGGCTGGGTCTCAGCCTTGCCAAACGCATCATCGAAGAATATCATCAAGGCCGAATCCGGGTGGTAGCAAGCTCCTTGAATGAAGGCACCACCTTTGAGATCAAACTGCATACTACCGAAAGCAAAAGGGAGATAGCATGAGAATAGTACTGTCACGAGCCCAAATGCGAGAGATGGACCTGCGCACCATCCAAGAATTTGGCATCTCATCACAAGTATTGATGGAAACCGCGGGGGCCAGAGCAGCTGATATCATCCGCACCAGATATGCCCAGGAATTGCCACAGGGAGTAGTCCTTTTATGTGGTCGCGGAAACAACGGGGGTGATGGATATGTGATCGCCAGACACCTGTATGCAGACTACAATCCCATCCAAATCTTCAGCATTGGCGATTCTCAGCTCAGCCCAGAAACCGAACACAACCGCTCTCTCTGCGAAAAACTCGGCATTCCGATCTTAGATCTCCAAGCAGCCGAACAGCTTAGCACCCTATTGGCCTTTCAGAATATGCAACCAGCGCTTGTGATCGACGCGATCTATGGCATTGGCTTCCATGGTGATTTGCCGCCTTTGGTAAAAGAGATCCTGCAGAGCTTTGAAAATATCGCAGCCATCAAGATTGCGGTGGATATCCCTTCGGGGATCGATGCAGATACCGGAAATGGATATGCCCTTAAAATGGATCTCACTCTCGTCATCGAAGATTTGAAATACGGACACCTGCTCAATGCGGGCAGACTTGCGACCGGAGAAAAAGTAATCGTGCCCATCGGCATACCCGCCAGCTACAAAGAAGAGATCAGCACTTACCACTATCAGGATCTCATCCTGCCGCTCCGCTATCCTGATGCTCACAAAGGAACTTATGGCCGTGTATTTATCATCGGAGGCAGCATCGGTTTTCTGGGCAGCGTTAAACTCGCCAGCAAAGCGGCTTTGAGAAGTGGAGCCGGACTCATCTACCTGTATACCCGCGCCGACAATCTACCCTTCTATGGCAATATCCCGGATGAGATCATGCTTACTCCCATCGCACAGCAGGATGAGGGTAACCTGCCAGATCCAGAAAAAATGCAGCAGGCCATCGCTCAAGCTGACGCCATCGCGATTGGTTGTGGCCTGGGTATGGATAGCTTTGCGCTGGAACTTTTGCGACTGGTATTGACCCATTCAAAAGTACCCACAATCTGCGATGCAGATGCCTTGAGCTTAATCGCCAAAAATGATGATCTGGTGCCGCTTTTGAGCAAGGGAAGCTTCCTCTTGACACCACACAAAGCGGAGTTTTGCCGCCTTGCTAAAATCACGATGGATCAGCTCAATCAAGATCCCATTGCCGCCCTCAGAGACTACCAGGCCAAGGTGCAATGTGCCATCTTGCTCAAAGGACACAGCAGCATCTATCTGGATTCCACCCGTAGCTACATCCTTACTGCCGGCAATGATGCTCTGGCTACGGGAGGTAGCGGAGATATGCTCGCCGGGATTATCTCCTCCTTTGCCGCTCAAGGCCTGGATTTGCCCTTGGCTGCTTGCTCGGCTTCTTACTTGATGGGGCGCACAGCAGAGCGCCTGGCAGCACAGCAACATGCTTATAGCCTGACCCCTGCTGATATAATCGCCCACTTAGGTGATATCTATGAATAAATTAGCTCAATTGAATACGCCCATTTTTTGGGCTGAAGGACATCCGGGAAAACTGCACCGGGAGAGCTGGAAACTCGAAATCATCGGCAGCTGTGACAACCCCCTTACCCTTAGCTGGCAGGATTTGCAGTCTCTCCCGCAGAGCACCGTGCAAGCGCGGCTTACCAGTGTAACCCGATGGTCCGTATATGGCTCCTGGACCGGAGTAACTCTGGCCCATATCCTGAATCTGGTTAAAGTGCAAAGCACTTGCAAGTTTGTGAGATTTTGGTCGGTGGGCATGATCTACGATACTTCGATCCCCCTTGATATAGCCCAAAAAGAGCGCTCTTTGCTCGCCTGGGCCTTTGATGATGAATTTCTGAATGAAGATTATGGCGGACCGGTGCGCGCCTTTATCCCCTACCTCTGGGGCTATAAATCAGCCAAAAGTATCGTCAAAATCGAACTCATGGATTATTATGTGCCCGGCTTTTGGGAAATGCGAGGCTACCCGGATAGCGGAGAGATCGAAGCCGGACTATGCAGAGATATCAACGACAATGGCAAGCTTAAACGGATAGCCGGTGGCGAAGTAACAGAATTTAGCGAAGCATGAAGCTCTGGATTACATATCTGCGCGCTATCGCTGCTATGTTCTTTTGGGCGATCACCTTTGTGTGGTACAAGATCGCCTATAAGACATATCGCCCTTATGAAGTAGTTTTTTTTCGCTTGCTTTTGGCGACCGTCATTCTCTTTAGCATCATCCTGCTCAGCAAACACAGGCAAAAAATTGAAGTAAAAGACCTTAGACGCCTAATGCTGGTGGCCTTTTTTGAGCCCTTTCTGTATTTTAACGGTGAAGGCAACGCCATGCAATATGTATCCAGCTCTTTGGGCAGCATCGTTATCGCCACCATCCCCATCTTTGCCGCTTTGGGAGCCTGGCTTTTCCTCAAGGAACGGCTTAGCATTTATGTCATCCTGGGGGTTATCGTATCCTGCCTGGGCGTAGCAATCATGAGCATAGGCAGTGGAGAGCTACGAGCAACTCTGATCGGAATCATGTTTCTGGCTCTGGCTATCTTGGGTTCCGTGGGGTACGGCCTGATGGTACGGCCTTTGACCCTTAAATATAGCACATTGACCATCGTAGCATATCAATCTCTGTTTGGAACTCTGTATTTTTTGCCCATGTTTATCTTCATCGATGGCAAACATTTCTTGCAGGTTACACATACCCTGAGTGGAATATATACCGTTATAGCTATGTCCCTCTGTGCTACTATCGGCGCATTTGTACTTTTTACCGATGTGATCCGCAAACTGGGAGTTGCAAAATCCAATATCTTTACCAATCTCATCCCCGTCTTTACCGTGATTCTGGCCTTTATGATCCTCGGTGATCCCATCAGCACCAGAACCATCATCGGCCTGGTGCTAACCCTGCTGGGCCTGGTATTATCTCAATATATGGATCTAAAAAAACTCAAGCAACGCTATGTGCAGAGGGGACGCTAAAAAGAGGATAGAAACTGGAAGAGCAGAGTGCCATCCCGGGTCACGGGATCAAGCGCTCCGAGAGTGGAACAAAACGCCAGTAAAGCCAAAACAAATAGTAAGAGCCGTGAACCGGTCATGATACGTCCTAAGCTTACGTTTATAAAAGATTGTACAATTCTTATTCCCCTATCTCCGATAATCTCACGCCAAGCAAGAGCTCGGGAAGCATCATATCCCCGCATCAAAAGGCTTCCAAGCCTAAACTTACCCAACCTTCTCCAGCCTAAAATTTGCCAAATCCTGAGCCTTAAGCCCAAATACTCAATCTGCCAAAAACTTCCTGATCGTCTTAAGCAATGCCTGCTCATGGCGGCGATTGAGACTTTTTACCATTCTGTCCGGCGGATGGATTATGCTTTTACCTGCTTTGTTGACTCCCCCAATCTCGATTAGCATGGCCGGTACGCCCAGGCTGTGAAAGAAGAAATTCCTTGCATTCCCTACTTTTGAGGTGTTTCCTGTATGCAGCTTATATTTGCCGCCAAGGTAGTCCCGTTTCACGTTTTGAGCATAAAAACTGGCCAGCTCTTGCAGGCGGAGATAGTCCTCATCTTCCTGCTGGACAGCCGGCAAAAAGATTGTTTCATTGATGGCTCCGGTAAGCGAAGAGTGATAAAAGATGGCGAGCTCAAAGCTTACTTTGCGGGCTAAGGCGATGATGGCCTGGATTTCTGGTTCGGAGGCGGGAGCAGAGCCTTTGTAAAAAGAGCTGCGCTGATCTGTTTCTGAATCCAGGTCCCAAAATACGGGATAATTACGATTGAGATCCACTCCGTCCGTGCGGATATCGAGTTTGCCATTACCATCTGTATCGAGATTATTCTTGCGCTTGATGCGGGCTGTGCCGTTGCCTACCAAGCGCCAGGCTTCAGGATTGAGGCTGGGTATGATCCAAAATTTGTATTCATCAAGCAACTCCCGGATTTGGCTGTTTTTTTGATATTGTCTGCTCCAGTTCTCAATCAGGTGAAAAGCCAGAGCTACGCCCAACATTTCATCGCCATGATGTTGACCGATGATCAGGATATTACGCTCACCCTTCCCTAATTCCACCGCGTAAATCGGCAAATTTTCCGTTTCGGTGAACCCGATGATGCGGTGCAACACCAAGTCCGGATAGCGGTCTGCCAGGTAACTCATGCGCGGTGCCAAATCCCGATATCGGGGATACGCGGAAGTAAGGGGATAAGAATTTACACCCTGCCAGGCGCAGGAGCTGAGTAAGAGCATAAACAGAGCGGGCCAACCGCTAAATAAGCAGCTGTCTTTTGTCATCTATTCCTCACCCCCTCGGCTTTGTGGCTGCAATCCAGGCCGCGCTGATCTCATCCAGGCAAAATCCCTTGCGAAAAAGAGAGGCAAAGATTCTTTCCTTGGCTTTATGGGCTTCTTCATCCCGATAGCGAATAAGCAGCTTGTTGATCTGCCCAATGAGTTGTGCTTGGCTCTCGGAAGGATCATAGAGTTCGGCCAAGATGGACTCATACAGTGCTGGTGGAATATTTTGCTGATACATTTTTTGGCTGATGTAGCTCTTACTTTTCCCCCGTTCCAACAGACTCCGGATCAGAATCTCGGCATAGCGGGCATCATCCAGATAGCCCTTTTCGATACAGAGTTTGATACATTGCTCGATAATGCTGGGATGATAGCTTTTGCGAGCCAGGAAGTTGCGGCATTGCTGCTCACTGTGTTCGGCTTTGGCCAGATAGTCCGTGATCTGCCACCAAGCACGATTTTGAAGCTGGTGGATCAAATCCTCTCCCAGTTTTTGCTCTATCTCCACTTCCTGATCCGGTGGGGAAAGTCTTTGGAGGGCTCTAATGCTTAGAACCCCCCAAATCTCGTCATTCAGACTGAGGAAAGCCGTGCCGTTATTCTTTTTCCAATACTTCAGTTTCATCACTAACCGGAGGTTCGATAAATTCTTCGGGAGCTACCTTATTCCGGAGTTTTTCTTCGATCTCCTTCATCAGCTCGGGATTATCAAGGAGATACTGTTTGGTTTTTTCGGTGCCCTGACCCAGTTTCTCATCGTTATAAGCATACCAGGAGCCGCTCTTTTTCACAATATCGTGTTGCGTAGCCATATCCAATATGATATCCATGTGCGAGATTCCCTTGCCAAAGATGATGGGGAATTCCACGTTTTTGAAGGGTGGCGCAAATTTGTTCTTCACGATTTTTACCTTTGTGCGGGCGCCCACCACCTGATTATCGGCGGAGGTGTCTTTGATGGCACCACCATAGCGTACTTCCAGGCGCAGCGACGAATAAAACTTCAGCGCTACTCCTCCGGTAGTGGTTTCCGGATTCACAAAGGCCGGCGCACCGATCTTGATTCTGGTTTGATTGATAAAGATCACTGCGGTATTGCTCTTGGCTACGATCGCGGTTAACTTACGCAAGGCTTGACTCATCAAGCGGGCTTGCAGGCCAACGTGGCTATCACCCATATTCCCTTCGATCTCTTGCTTAGGCACCAGCGCTGCAACAGAATCGATCACGATCAAATCCACCGCCGAGCTGCGCACCAAGGTCTCGGTTACTTCCAGCGCTTGCTCTCCACCATCCGGCTGAGAAAGCAGCATATTATCAGTCTGCACTCCGAGACGTCTGGCATATGCAACGTCAAGGGCATGTTCGGCATCTACAAAGGCTACGATGCCACCCAATTTCTGACATTCAGCGGCAATATGCAAAGCCAGGGTAGTCTTGCCACAAGCCTCCGCTCCATAAATCTCGATGATTCTGCCTTTGGGAATACCCCCGATCCCCAGAGCTATATCCAAATTTAAAGCCCCGGTGGGAATCACATCTACTTGTTGATAGGGTTTATCGCCCAAACGCATCAGGGTCCCTACCCCGAATCTCTTCTCAAGTTGGGACATCGCAGTTTTGAGAGCTGCATCTTTGTTCTTATCCAGCATTATTCCTCCGTCTGGCTTAGATTATACTGTTCTATTATCTCATATCTGGGGCCCTCCGGCCGCAATATACTGCGGTATAGGGTCAGGGTCTCCCAGCTTAATACTTGTTTATGAATCTGATAAGCCAATACTTCACGTTCAAATTCCGGGCTTTGCGGGGTTTTGATCCTACCCAGGGTAACATGAAGCTTGAGTTTTTTGGGATCCGCATCTATCTTCAACTCGCGCATGCTGCTGAGTAACTGCCGGTTTAGCAGGCTGAGTTCTTCCTGCGCGCCGCTGAGTTTAAGCCATAGCAATCTGGGCTGCTGGTGCGGAAAGAGCTCAAAACCTTCAGCTCTCAACCCGACAGCTCTATGCCTGGCTGCTTGGGCACCAATTACATGTTTCAGGTTCTCCAGCCGGTGCTCTTTCACCTCGCCGATAAAATTCACCGTAAGATGCAAGTTTTCCGGATGCACCCAGGTAATCCCTTTGTGTCTGAGACTTTGGAAATACTTGAGTGCTCCCTGCAATTCCTTATGCAAGGTATCCGGTGGTTCCAAAGCTACAAAAACCCGCATTAGCGCTTGTATCCGATATCCTGTAAGAGTTTCTTGCGGTGTGTGATATCGGTATCCAGCTCCACACCTTTGGGAGAAGAGCCATCGATCACCCCCACTATCCCTCGTCCCTGCTCACTCTCTGCTACTATCACCTGCACAGGATTGGCAGAAGCACAAAAGATTTGCACCACTTCACGACAATCTTTTATGGCAGGCAATACATTGATCGGATACGCCTCTCTCATCACGATAAGAAAGCTGTGTCCAGCGCCAACTGTGCGCATATTCTTCACCGCAATTTCGATCAATTCTGTGTCCGTGCCATCTTTGCGAATCAGGCAAGGACCGGATGCTTCGCAAAATGCCAGGCCAAATTTAATGCCGGGGACGCTATTGACCATCGCTTCATAAAGATCTTCCACCGTCTTGATGAAATGGCTCTGACCAAGGATGATATTACAATCTTCAGGGAAGCTCAAAGGCAGAAACTTTAATTCCATATGATACCTCACAAGCTATATATCGATATCACAAGCAAAAAAATCTGCTCACAAGTGTCAAGTAAAACTTGGCAGGCATCCCTCCAAAAAATTGGAAGACTGTTCAATAAGTAAAACCATCTTCAGCCGCTTCCCTTGTTCTCTTTGAGAAAAGCAGGTCGGCATTGCAGATAGCAATAGGGTTATCCGTTATCCCCGAGTCCCATCGGGATGGCATTCAGGTCTTTGGGAACAGTCTCTTATATTCCGTCGACAATGTGCCACAACCCCTGATCTGATATAGATCCGGCAGACTCTCGCCACCAAGCTCTTGAACTTTGTTCTTGACATTCATTTAATCACCTCATTTTGTAGTCTTAAGTTATAGGGACAAGATATAGAATATCATTTATTCTATCTAAAAGTATTATCGGATATTCCATATTTATTTTAGTGGAGACGACACAAATGAATGTTAAAGAACGAGTTAGCCATGTTATAAAGGCGCGTGATTTAAAGCGATATCAATTTGCTGAGTCAATTGGTGTCTCTCAGCCCACTATATCCAACTGGTTTAATAAGGGGAATGGGAACCCTTCGCTTGATTCTTTATCTAAAATAGCGTACGTTCACACTGATTACTATATATATTAGGAGATGAGATGCAAGAGCAGGATTTTATTTTTTTTGACAACAGGGGTTTGATCCCGCCATTTCTTGACACGCCTGCGAAAGGTAATCATTCGCCATACAATATCTCGCTGACTCAATTTGTATGTGATTTTTCGGTTGGATGTTCAAGATTTGATTAAGAAAAAGGATATTCATCTTAAAAGGATATCTATCATACAGAAAGATGCTTCATGATGCAAATATTTACTCAGGAATTCAATGGATTAATGGGAGCTTTGTGACTTACAAGGAGTTAATATACAAAACTCCACCAAAAGATATAGACGTGCTGACAATAATCATGCTGCCGGATGGCGAATCAGAGGAGTCCTTCTTACATAAGAACTCTGCCCTTTTTGATCACAGTAAAATCCGCAGTGAGCTATATGTTGATGCGTATTACTTACTGTTGCATCCAACCAAGGATAACGTAATCGATTTAATAGAAAGGTTGAATTATTGGAACAACTTATGGTCGCACGAAAGAGAAACATTGAATTGGAAAGGATATTTTCAGATCAATTTATCTCCGGAAGAGGACTGCCGTGCATTAGAAGAGTTGAATAATATCTTAAAAGGAGTTGAAAATGAGACAACATAGAATCCATCAGCTCCAAGCGGAGCGCAATCAGTTAAAGGGTATTATTTCCAGAATACCTGATGAGGAAATAATTAATCGCTTGAGTTTTGAAAGTCGATTAGATCAAGTTGAAGAAGAATTGAAATCCCTTCAACATGGATTCAGAGAGCCAGCCAAGACCATCCTTTATTTTCGAGGTAAACCAGTTGTCGGCACGACTGGAATTGTGGCGCAATTTGGGGTTAAAGCAGTTGATCAGTTTAACGATCTGGTAATGGCCTTAGCAGCTCAGATGTCTGGTAGCTCTTTGGGTGACAGGGGTTCTATCCCAAATTATAAGGTCAACCAATTACTTATCACAGGTACTGCTTTGGGCTCCTTTGGATTTGAGCTTGAAGAGAACCTCGAACAACTGGATTGCATTACTGAAGAGAAACCAGCCCTGATTGAGAATTCGATGAAGAGAGCTCTCAGAATTATTAGAGCTTCGATACAGTCTGATGACGATCTGATGGATGAGATTGATGATTTGGATGACCGCGCGTTATCAGAAATTCATGACTTTCTGGATACTATGTCAAAATACGAAGCTTATTGCGCTCTAGAAGTTGATGATGAGTATTTCTCTTTTGAAGATTATAAGCAGGTGGAAAGAAGCGCCCGCAGGTTTGAAAAAAGCAATATAGTCGAAGAAGAAACCCAATACAATGGCGAGTTTATTGGAGCGTTGCCTGAATCAAGAACTTTCGAGTTTAAAATCTCACCTTCCAACACTGTCATCAAAGGCAAGATAGCTCCCTCTATTGCAGACCCTATGATTATAAACCACAATCTGGAAACGCAGTTAAGGATCAAGGTTCACAAGAAAACGGTAGGCAAAGGGAAGCCCAGATTTACCTTGCTTGAGTTCAGTAAAATTACTTAGCCTGTATACATATAAACGCAACTGCCCCAGCCCCAAATCGGGGCTTTTTGGGGTAGTGTCTCAAAGGTCGGTGTAAATTGGAGTCAGCCAGATGAAGAAAAAGGTTGAGCCGAATCCCACTCTTTGTTTAGATAATTTTACCAAAAACTAAAGAACAAAGAGAAGATCATGACTCAACTTAAACGAAAGCAAGATGAAAGAGCGGAATTAGTCAAGTTTTTACGCAATATTATGCCGGGAGATTTTGCAGAAGTGCTTAAAAACTGCATACAAAGACTCATTTAAGTGAAGCTTAGTGCCATATTGGGAGCAGAGCCCTATCAGAGTTCAGAGCAACGAACTACCTACCGCAATGGCTACCGTAAGCGCAAAGATCCTCTCAGCACCAGATTGGGTACCATAAGCGTCAGCATTCCGAAGCTCTACGCCTCATCCGCAGGGCTCCAGCCCGTCGCAGCAAGGTAGATTATTTATGAAAAAGAACCTGACTTGGATAAACAAGAAGAAAACCATGCAATTGGTCGTTCGGCCTTACATAGATTGTGAGTAACGAGGGATATCAGATGCCTTCAAACAACCAGAGAAACAATGAGTTGGAATTTACACCAGTATTTGAGACTCAACATCGGCTTTAGTCACAGTATACCAAGCGAAAAGAATCTGATAATAAGATTAAAGGCGGTCGGCTTTAGCCACCGTATACCAAGCGATATTTACATGGAAATAAGATGATAGGCGGTCGGCTTTAGCCACCGTATTCTATGCGATCTGATCCTGGAAATAAGATGAATTCCGGTCGACTTTAGTCACCGGCAAAAGCAGCATTTTTTTGACCTGATTCCTGGAAAGCCTGGTCCTTATTCATCCCTCCAAAAAGCTCCAATAAAATTAGGAGCCGAGGGGTGGTAAGGTTTGGTTAACTACTTCGATTGCCGGTGGTTAAAACCAACCGGAATTCATCTTGGTCTGCAATCCAGAATCCGGAGCACGGTGGTTAAAACCACCGCCTATCATCTTAC
>JARRCD010000108.1 GCA_029982875.1 Candidatus Cloacimonadota bacterium
CGCTGCTTTTCACCCCCTTGCAGAGCATTAATCACTTGACGATCCACTCTTAATCAAGTCTTAATTATTAAGACTTGATTAAGAGTGGATTAAGAATTAATTGACAGCCAGGAAAGGGCAGGAAAAATGGTAACAAAAAATCAAGGAGGAAAAGCATTAAAGCTTATGTAAAAGCAGGAATTAAGGGCTTCTCCGGTAAGCTGGACGGCGCCATATACTACTATCATCCCCGGCTGAAACGCACTCTGATGCGGCGCGCGCCGAAGCAGCCGATCCAGCCGCAAAATCTGGAATATCGGGATATCTCCCAACAGATCAAGGCAATAGACCCCAGCGATCGCTACCACAATGATTTCCGTACCCGGGGGGAATTGAGACTTGAGAATTGGGTTGAGAAGGTTTAGAAGGTTTAGAAGGTTTAGAAGGTTGAGAAGGTTTAGAAGGTTGAGAGGGTTTAGTGCCATCAGCGCTTAAAGATAATGGATAATGGATAATGCATAACAGATAACAGATAAAGGATAACGGATAGCGCATAACGGATAACCTCTCCTTATAAAAAAAATCTGTGAAATCTGTGAAATCTGTGTGAGACCTTCGCTGTGTGTATAACGCATAACGGATAACGGATAGCGCATAACGGATAACCTCTCCTTATAAAAAAATCTGTGAAATCTGTGAAATCTGTGTGAGACCTTCGCTGTGTGTATAACGCATAACGGATAACCAAAAATCCCATATAAAATGAGGATGTCCTGAGGTTGGTGCTGTCTAACCCCAAAAGACAAACAAAGTTTACCGAAGCCCTTGATAGAATGAAAGATATGAAGCTAACGTTCTACTGCAATGCAGTTGACGAAAAGGAGGTGGTATGAACTGAATCAAATGTGCTATGTGTAGCTTAAAACACCCGCGAGATCGGCTCAAAAAAGCCCCAAAATAGGGGCTGAGAAAAGCCTACTGCCTTATTTGGGTTCAAGACTGCCCCCCCCACACACAAGCCTTCCCAAGCGTACCTACACCCGGTTCGGGAGGAGCATAACTGTCACATAGGTCAGAAGCGGGCACGGATATAAATCCTGAATCTGTACAAGATATTTGGGGTCTACCAAAATACATTGTATAGTACTCTGATCAATAGCAAAAGCAGAGCCAGGATAAAGACTTGACGAATGAGTTTGTTTCCTCTTCTGATAACCATGCGGGAGCCCAAAAGATTTCCTGCGATACCACATACCGCAGCGGGGATGGCGATCTGATACAGGATTTGTCCATGATAGGCAAAGGTGGCCAGAGCAGCGAAATTTGAAGCCAGATTCACTACTTTGGAATTGCCGTTTGCTCTTACAAAGTCATAGTGCAGCAAAGCTGAATAAATCAGAATCAGGAAGGTTCCAGTGCCTGGGCCAAAAAATCCATCATAAAAGCCCACAATCAATCCTGCCAGCGCCGCCAGGGTCAAGCGGTAACCGAGTTTGAGCAGGTGTGCAGTATCCGTGAAGCCAAGACTTGGTCTGAAAAGGGTTATCACGGTAATGAGAGGAATGAGCACGATCAGAAGGTAATTCAAAAAAGCAGCAGAAACCAAAAGGGCTGTGGTGGCGCCCAGCCAAGAACCTACCAGAGCCATCACAGCACTGCAAATAGCCACGGGCACATCGATCATATTGGCATGAAAATAGCGCCCTGTGGAAAAGATCGTCCCGCTGCAAGAAGAAAACTTGTTGGTACCCAATGCCATGTGAGCAGGAATTCCAGCACTCCAATAAGCAGGTAGGGAGATCAAACCGCCACCTCCAGCTATAGCATCGATTAATCCCGCCAAAAAGATGAAGGGCAAGATGATCAGGTAATCCAGAGGACTAAGCATGGTTGGCATTTACAATTCTGCCTTAAATTCGAGTTTGAGATTGTGCGTGCTTTTAGCTTCGGGGAATTTACTATAGCGATATTCCAGACTAAAAGTGCTAAATGAGTTCATGCGATAGATTGCGGAAAGCGTGCCATCGGAGACAAAGCCCTCTCTTTTTTGCGGAAGAAAGAGCAAATAGCTGCTTCCTTCCCGAAAATTGTACCCGAGATTAAAGCGGGCTGAAACCCGGTATTTTTGCATCAGCACACTACGTACCTGAGGAGATAGGGCAAGGCCCTGCAAGCTATAGCTTTCCTCAGCTATTTGGGATTTCCCTTCTTCCCGAAAAGCCTTTAACTCAAGCAAGACAGTATGTTGGGGGCTGATAATCTTTTCAAAATTGCTGCTCAGACTTTGCCCATATATTTCGGAGGCATATCGGCTTTCACGGCTGAAAGAATTCTCAAAACTTAGCCGGGTATTGAGGGAAAAGAAATCCCGAAAATCGATCTGAGCAGCTTGTTTGTTATCAAAACTGCGGGTCTGCGCCTGATAGCGATTATCTATACTCCGACTTATATCTACAGATACATTGCTGATAATCCGGCTTTGATACAGATCAAGCCAAAAGTTTTGTAAATAGGCTTGCCTGCCATAGATACTCTGCTCGGAATAAGTATAATCGGGTAAAAACAGGTAGCTTCGCCAATCGTTCATCTGCTCTGCCTGTTCTGTGGCAGTGACGAAGATATCACTTTGGATTTTTTTCCAGAGTGGGGCTTGGAAATGCAGTCCCGGTTTGAGATACATGCTAAGCGCTGCGGTTATCTCCGTAGAGAGCCTGCCATCGGGCGAACTCACGTATTCATAGATGTATTCTCCATCCTCAATCGCAACACCGGTACTATCATAGATACCCAAACCCGGTCCCACATAGATCAGATCCCGGATCCGTGGGAAAAATTCGCTCTGATTGAGTTCATAATTGTTATAAAAGTTTATAGCTCCTTCCATTATATTATGAGAGCTACGTAAATTCAGAAGTTCGTAAGAGCTGACAGGAGCAGTATCTGAGTTAGGATTTTTGAGTTCGCGATGACTAAAATCCAGATCAAAGCTGTGGTTTTCAAAATTGCTGTGGTGCTTTAGCGCATAAGTATCAGAAGAGTTTACTTCCTGCCAAGATTCTTGCTTGATGCTATTTTGATCACGGGTAAAGATCAGCAGGGTTTGTTGCCCTGGCGATTGTATGCTGAAGCTGGGTTGCCATTTGAGATAGCGGGTACTGGGAGTCTGAGGGGCTTCATCATCCAGCAGAGAATAGATTCCTGCCAGCTTCAAGCCAAATATGCTGTAAGCCCAGCCAAGCTCGGCATCATGATACATCAAAAGGCTATTCTGCTTGCCGGATTGATCCGATATCGTGGATTTCAATCTTATTTGCGGCAAGATGGAGTAAGCCTTACTTTCAGATGAGAAACGCAAGGCTTTCTGAATGTATCTTTGCTTTAGCTCGCGATATCTAAGTAGTAATTCCGGTTTCCACCACGCAGTTTCATAGCTCAGGTTGAGATCAATATTACCCATAGCCAGAGAATCAGCAGCAGGTAAAGCAGAAAAGTCATGCTCCGGAGCACCATCAGTTCCAAAACGATAGGTATCGGCAAAGCGGTATTGGGCTTCCAGCTTCCCGTGCAAAGGGCTTTCTTGATTTTGGTGCGCCAGCCAGATGGCTGCAATTCCGGCAGAATTGTCATTATCATCCAAACTGGACAGAGTGTTTTGATCATTATAAGCATACATCATGTCAGCCCCGCTCTGCCAGATGCCGTTTTCCCAGTGTAGGCCAAATTCGATATTGCTGCGAGCTGCCGGAGCGATGATCTTCTTGACCGGAAGCCAAGAGCCATTCCCCGGCCCTACCCAACGAAAGATCCCGCTGGAAAACTCTTCATAATCACCCTTGCCTGGGCCCATGTAACTGAAGATTACATTGTATATCGCACTTGAATCTCCAGGCGCATATTCGTAATAAATCAAGCCCTCAGGATCAATCACCTGGATATAATTCCCAGCTTCAGTCTCAATCACACCATCACTCAAAGCTTGTCCATCTCCAGCAGTCGCCAGGCTATCCAGATCCGCCTCGGTGAATGAATATAACAGAGGATGATTCTTGTTATCAGTTTGATGAATCAGATGATGAGAGATGCTCAGTTGATCGCTTATACGGATGGTCGAACTATTAAAATATGTGGATTGTTGGTAGTTTTCATCGGAGTATTGAAACCAGGCATTTACAATGTTGCTGGAACTAACCAGGCGGCGAAACATCACCGAACCTTCGGCGTAATCTATATAATAATCCTGACCACGTTCTTGCAGAGTCCCATCCAGATAGATCTCTTCGCTCCCCGCCACAATAATGAAGCTGCGCTGAGCGTCGTTTGCAATCAAGAAATAAGGCCCCTGTTTACCATCAACGATAGGAATTTGCATAAAAGCCCGTTTACCCGTCCCGGCACTGAACGCGGCTTGAAAGTTGTGATTCCCATTGTAGCTGCCCTGAAGCCCTTCTATCTTAGTTTGGTAGTTCAAAAAGCGGCTGTTTTCATAACTCAGCTCCAGATCGCCCATGCCCAATTCCCACTTCTTGCCATAAATACGGATAAAGACTTGATCTAAACTGGAAAGCTCTTTGGAATCTCCCTCGGGACTCAGCTTGCTCTGAGAATCAGATAGCTGAGCTGAGATCTGGACATCCTTGGCCAATTCCCCGCTGAGATTCACATACAGGGATTGTAAAAGATCAGCCTCACCACTCTCCGAAAAGCTGAGAGCAAAGGTCTTGCTCCCGCTGATATTAAGATTTGTGCTTTGGTCAAACCAGTTGTTACGAACTCGCGGGGATACTACTTTGAGGCTATCTGTAAGCAAGCTGCGCTGATACAGCTGGATGCTTTGTGTGAACTCCGGAGGGATAATGAAATAGCTTATTTTGAGTTGAGAGCCTGGGGGCAATATAGCAAGCTCAAGAATCCCAGTCCGGTAATCTAAAGTATAATCAGAGCCAGGCATTAACCGAAGACTGTCGCTAAAGACTTCTTCAGAATTTACTACAATATGCTGATGGGATAATTCATAACGTAATTGATTGGGGATAAGCTCAATGCTTTCGTCGATCACAAATCTGGAAGCTACCAGCGGCGCGCCTACATTCAAGATGATGAAGACCAGAAAGACACTGCGCCACATCAAACTTGATGGATTACGTAAGTAACCACTCCCCAGATGATAAAATCCGCATCTTCAGTGATTTTGGTAGGTTTGAACTCATCGTTTTCGGGAACCAGCCAGTATTCTCCCTTGTCGATAATCAAACGTTTGAGCATAAACTCCCCATCCACCAAAGCAATGACTATCCGGTTTGAGCAAGGTTCTATGGCGCGGTCTATCACCGCTAAATCTCCCGGATAGATGCCAGCTCCTATCATAGAATATCCATCCACTTTCATAAAGTATGTATGCTTGGGATGAGCAATCAAATGCTCATTAAGATCCAGCTCCTTTTCAGTGTAATCCGTGGCCGGAGAAGGGAATCCCGCCGGAACCTTGATTTCAAAGAGGGGCCGCGATACCTTGTCGCCAAGATGGGCTTTGTAGATATCACTGATCGAGCCGTCTGTCTTGAATATCTTCTTCATGGCCAAAAAAGCGGCGGACAGATCAGATTCCGCCCGCCCCTTCTGAATCTGAATCTATTTGATTGCTTTGAGGATGTTTTGTGCTTGAGTTCCATAAGTAGCGTCATTTACCAAACGCTCGAGGTCTGCTTTGGCAGCAGTCATATTCTTTTGCTGATAATATGCTACGCCGCGTAACATGCGGGCCGTGGAATTATTGGCTTCTTCCTGTAAGACCATCGTGCTGTATTGTATCACTTTCCCCCATTTCTTGGCACCGTTGTAGTATCCCGCCAAAGTAAGTGCCAGCCTGGAATTTGGCACCAGTTCTACGGATTTTTCCAAGTATTCGATCATCTTTGCGGTATTGCCTAATTGAGAGTAGTTTTGCCCCATTTGAGCATAGACAATCGCCAGAGTACTGGGTTCGGGATTCGTAGCCACAAGTTTTTCCAAGTAGATATTTGCTTTTTCCCACTGGCTATTTGCCCGATAGAAATTTCCGATCCGGGTGTACATATCAGCATCAGAACGCAATTTCTCGGCCAAGAGATATGCAGCTTCGGCCTTGGCAAAATTACCCGCTTCAGCATAACCTTCAGCAAGCATGATATAAGCCGAGGCTTCTTGGGCTACTTCAGCATAATCTTCCAAAACCTGAAAAGCGCGCTCATTATCTTTGATATAGTCCTTCAGGATAAAGAACTTGGCATTGAGAACCTCTTTGTTGTTCGGCTCAATAGTCAGAAGTTTATCATAATAGGTCAGTGCTTTCTCGTATTGACCGGCATCTCTTGCCGCAATGGCAAGGTTATTATACGTAGCACGCACATATTCATCCAGTTCCTCCTGGCTTATCCTAACCGGCTTGTGGTTCTTGTAGATATTCAGCGCAGTCTCATAGTGCATGATGGCGTCGTCAAATAAGCTCATTTCGATATTCTCCATAGCCATATCGACATGACTCTTGGCTACATTCAACTGCATACTTTCGATGTTGTATGCTACCGAATCCTGCGCGGAAGCTAAGGGTGCAGCCTCTTCAAACAGGTCTATAGCATTATTAAAAGCAATCACCGCTTGCTCGAGCATACCATTCTCATAGAGTTCTGCTCCTTTAGCAGCGGCTTCATGTGCCAAGGCAAGGGGGTCACGAACCGGCTCTGGCTCCACTTCTATTTGTTGATTTGAGGAGCAGGCACTCAAGACTATCAACACCAGCAGTGTGACAATAGTGTAAAATCTGTGTTTAAGCATTAAATCCTCCAGTTTTTAATCTTAATACAACATGGAAATATGCCCGAATCTGTCAACTTAAAAAAGACTTTAGCCGTGTTCTGCCCTTTTTTTTATAAAAAAATGTATAACTTTTCATACAGGTGCCATATATCTGCATTGCAGCTCGTTAGCCACCTTAATCGCCGCTGCTGATACAGCAAAAATTTAAAAAAGTTCGGAAAAAGTGCTTTTTTCCATTGACAGAATTATTATGTTTGCAATTTAATAGCGTCGTTATATCTCTAACGCTTATTCAAACTACAATAGGAGGTAAAATGAGCAGAGATGAATTAGTCAAAAAGATCGCGTCCGACGCCGGCATTTCCCAAAAAGTTGCCGGTCTTGCCCTCGCTTCTGTCCTTGAAGGAATCACCATGACTCTTAAAAAGGGCGGAAAAGTTTCTCTGGTTGGTTTTGGTTCTTTCAGCGTTGCACATCGCAAAGCTCGCAAAGGTATCAATCCTAAGACCAAAGCTCCTTTGAAGATCCCAGCACGTAATGTTCCTGTTTTCAAAGCGGGCAAAAACCTGAAAGACGCTGTCAAAAAATAACTGAGCTTTTTTGACATCCTAATGTAAGGCAGAGTTAAAACTCTGCCTTTCATTTTTGGCTTGATTTTTGCTTTACATTTTTCTGTAGAGATTTTCCTTTACAAGATATGCGTAAGTTTGCATATTGGTATTAAAGATGTGTGGATGACACTAAACTTAAATGTGTAAGAATCAGCCCTGTGCTGAGATCAGCATAAGGGACCAAAACCAATAACATCTAATACTTAATAGGAGTCACAGCGATGAAACACTCTGTGCTGATCATTTTGCTCCTGGCACTTGCTTTGGGAGCATTCTCAAGCCTTGGTGCCCAGGTTACTGTTACCTTGGGTGAAGGGACCGCTACAAATACCGAAACCGGGTCCCCTACTCCCTATGGGACTTACTTCAAAAACTTCCACCAGCAATACCTCGTGCTGGCTTCGGAACTTGAAGATATCGGAGGTGGAGAAGGGCCAATCAACTCTTTGGCCTTTAATGTCCAAGACATCAACACCTGTTCTCCCATGCCAAATTTTACCATCAGTCTC
>JARRCD010000109.1 GCA_029982875.1 Candidatus Cloacimonadota bacterium
TGGATATGGGTGAGAAGAGCGTAGTTTTATCCGATCAGAGCCGCATGAAGGTATACTTGGTCAGCTTTGTGTTGTGTTATTCCCGGATGATGTATATCCATTATTCGACAAGGGCCTACAACACGGAGTTGTTTATCGCAGCCCATCTTGCCGCCTTTCATTATTTTGGGGGGATTCCCCAGGCCGGGGTGACCTGCGTGACGATCAGATCGAAAGCTATGCCAATACCGTCTCAGCTCGCGCCGCTACCACCGAAAGACTCTCCGAATACCAAAACCGCGGCGTCCAGCTCGTGAAAGTAGTGGCTTACATCGACGAAGCTACCACCGATATCTGCAGAATGATGAATGGCAGAATCTTCGAGCTTGCCCCCGCTGCCCAAAGCCTTATGTCCCAAGACCCTCTCGTAAATTCTGAGTCCTTCTGGAAAGCCAACCACCATTTCTCCCAAACTCCTACTTCCAATATGAAACCTTGGTTACCTCCTTACCATTATAATTGCCGCACCAGGATTGTCCCTTATCGCCAACCTGCTAATCCCTATGACGCCGCCTTGGATCGCTATCACAACTTAATCAACCTCCAAAATAACCATATAGAAGCTATCGTCAACCAAGCTATGAACTTTGATTTCGCTTCCCGGGATAAGCTCTTTAAACACCTGGCAAAGCACAGAAGTGATCTAAAGGTCTCTACTCAGGTCGAATACATGGCTAAAGTCTCTACTCTTCTAAAGAATCCACTCAAACAGATGGGGCTCGCCATCTCTGCCCGTGATCGCACGCTCAATCTCTATGTCTGGGGTCCCAGGGTTAAGGTTCTGGATGGCGTGCAAAAGCATGATTTTGCTGTTTTTAGCCTTGACAAGAAATGCCTCAAAACTTTTTATCCCAAAGAGATCAAATACATTATGAACAACCTTGATCCCAAGGTGCATGGCAAGGTTATGATGCTTACTGATCAAAAGATAAGCAAAGGAGTTACAATGGCAGTAGGTGAACACTGCGTAAAATGCTATGAATACATCATCGATTACTTCGAACACGATGATACTACAGATGAACAGGAAATGTTCTCTCGCCTACGCTTCGAAAAAGAATGGGATTCCATCCCTGAAGACCTAAAACAGCGCATCCTCGCCGTCGATAAGATAGTCCTCGAGCGTTATGCCGATTGGTTCGATTATAATGTCTTCAATGAATATATCAAAACAATCCGCCACCGCCAGAAACTCGAAGCAGCTAAGGAAATGCGTCATCTTGACGCTTGATCTTTATAAAGGATACCTATATATACTGATCATTAAACGCATTACCACCATCCTCTATCAGTCTGATTCCATCCTCGAACTGGATCTCGATCCGCTCAGCCTTTCTGGTATTGATTACTGGTCGCAGGAAGCTCGCTCCGCCAAAGTTAAACTACTCCTCGATGACTCTCTCCAGTCCATCCTCGTTGGACATCTACGCGAAATTAAGGCCGGGTTCCATACCTTTAAGGCTTTCCTTTATGACGACGCCAATACCCTCATCTATACTGGTGTTCTGCCCGAATCGGCCTTCTCTATCGAATACCTCTCCCTCTCGGCCAAAACCGTGGAACTGCAACTCATCGATCTCCTGGGTCTCATCCTCCAGCTCGCTGCCGATCGCATCATATCTCTGCCTGATCAATATCTCAATCCCGTCTCTACCATCCCTTCTATCATCGACTCTATCTTACGCCCTCTTTCCCTTGAACCAGATGCCGGTTCCTATTCTAATGCCGATGTCTTCGCCGATGATAAAATCGCTCCCTACGCTCAATATGTCCACGAAGGTAGAAAAGCCGGGAAAATGCCTCCTATCGCTCCCATCGAAGAATGGGCTCGTAAAAAACGCCTCCTCTCTAATGCCACCCCCAATGTGAAACGCTCCGTTCATCTCAACTCCAGAACCAAACTTTCTCAAAAACAACAAAACCTCACCGATCGCTATCACTCCCTCGCCTGGGCCCTCGCCCGCAATATGAAATATAATGAACTCAAACCTCGCCGCTTCCTCATTGAAGCTATCCTCTCTTCTCTAAAAGATTATTCTTAATCAAACCCCCTCTCCACTTACCCTACTTACCCATCTCTCTAAAAGATTATTCTACTTGATCAAGCCCTCTCCACTTACCCACTTAGTTTGAAAGAGGACCGAAAAGATATGCACCGACGTCCGACGGGAAAGAGCCATAACAAGGGTCAAAAAAAAGGCGGTACGACGACCGCCTGGACATTATTTAACGTGGAAATTATCCAGAAACTGCTGTAGGATCGCAGCCCGGCTGGGGTGGCGCAGTTTCTTCAGGGCTTTATCTTCGATCTGGCGGATGCGTTCACGGGTCACCTGGAAGATATTGCCCACTTCTTCCAAGGTACGGTGATAGCCATCATCGATCCCAAAGCGGAGGCGGATGACGCGTTCTTCTCTGGTGGTGAGGGTTTTGAGCACTTCATCCACCTGTTTTTTGAGCAGGGTGCGTTCTGCCAGGCGTTCCGGGGAAATGATGGTTCTATCTTCGATAAAATCGCCCAGGATGCTATCTTCGCTATCGTGGCCGATGGGTTTATCCAGCGAGACGGGTTCTTTAGAGATGGAGAGGATATTTTTTACTTTTTCTTCAGGCATATCCAGCACTTCAGCGATTTCTTCGGGATAGGGATCTCGTCCCAGTTTTTGCATGAGGCGGCGGCTGGTGCGATTGATCTTATTGATGGATTCGATCATGTGGACGGGGATGCGGATGGTGCGGGCCTGATCAGCAATAGCGCGGGTGATAGCTTGGCGAATCCACCAGGTGGCGTAGGTGCTGAATTTATAGCCTTTGCGGTAGTCATATTTCTCGACGGCGCGCATGAGCCCGGTATTACCTTCCTGAATCAGATCAAGAAATTCTAAGCCTCTGTTATTATAACGTTTAGCGATCGAGATCACGAGGCGCACGTTGGCTTCGATCATCTCGTTTTGCGCTTTTTCTTTATTACGTTCGGCGCGCTCAATCTCCCTTAGTAAAAAGACCAGTTCATTACCGGTCATTTTGGTTTCGAGTTCCACCCGGCGAATTTTGCGGCGGGCATTTTTGATCTTGCGCAGGGTCTCCACAAAAACATTGGGGTCCATATTGGTTTCCGCTTTTACTTCGGCGAAGTCCTCATCGCTTTTTTTAGCTCGGCGTCCGTAGGTACAGATTTCGTCGATAGTATATCGTTTGATCCGCGTGAGTTCATTGATAGAGCGATAGCTTTCTTCGATGCGTTCCACGAGGCTGCGGATGCGGTAAACCATGCGTTTGATCAGTTTATCATTGTAAGACAGGCTCATGAAGGAAGATACCAATTGCTCTCTCAGTTCGTCGATTTCTTCTTGGCGGCTGGCAGTGCCGGTGTCGTCAAAATCGCAATTATCCAAAATCGTGCCGATCTTCTCAAGAATGCTTTCATTTTCTTTGAGGATCTCTTTAAAGTGATCGATGATCTTCACATCCTGGTTTTTATCTATCCAGGTCCCGATATCCACCTTAAAGATCTGATCCAGGCGGACGCGGCGTTCGCGATAGCGATGCAGGAAATTGTACATTTCTCTCAAGGTGGAGCCGGCCTTAAAGACGTTTTGGTTGATCATCTTTTGGTAGGTTTCGATCTTTTTGGCCACTCTCACTTCGCCTTCACGGTCCAAGAGGGGAACCCTGCCCATCTCGCGCAGATACATGCGCACCGGATCGTCGTAGAAGCGTTTGGTTTTAAATTTCTTCGGAGCGGTAGGTTTGCGGATAGCTGCTCCGCCTTTTGTAATCCGCTTTTCAGTTTCATCTATGATCTCGATTCCATCTTGGGAGAGATCAAATATGATGTCATCTACCTTATCCAGGAAAAATGGGGTACTGGGTAGAATCTCGTTGATTTGTTTGAAGGTGATATATCCGGATTCTTTCCCCAGATCCACCAGTTTTTTCAAACATTCATTGTAAGTAATCATCAATGCTCCTTGGCAAAAAGCTCTCTAATAGAGGACTTTGTTGACGACCCGCTTGGTCAATCTTCGATATTCACGGGATAGTTTTTCCTTCTCTTTCAGGAGTTCCATATTTTGGGAATCTTCTTGGATAGCTTGATCCAAACCTTCCAAATCCCGCTTCAGCTTGCGTAACTTCAAATCCTTAATCAAAGCCTTGGTATCAATCTGTGGTGAATCCTCAAACAGAAGTTCGCCCAGAATATCCTTAACTTCACTATTTTCAACATTATCCAAAAGCGCTGACGGCTCATATGTATCGAGATCCCTCAATCTTTCTTGAAGAAAAAGATACAGACGCCGATAGAGCTTATTACTAAAATAATCAATTGCCAGCTCGCTGGCAAGAAGATTGTAACTCTCACGATCTTTTAAAGCTGCCTTAAGGATCAGCCGCTGCTGCAGATCAGCCGCTGAACTCCCAGGCTGTTCCGCTTGTGATAATGGCGCAAGCCCTCTGGCGCTGCCCCGTTTGAGGCTCGACAACAGAGCATTTTGAGAGATGCCAAAGTTTTCCGAAACCTGCTGCAAAAAAAGTTCACGCTGAATCGGATCGGATAGATGGCGCAGTGCATCCAATATCTGTTCGATCCTCTCTTTGATGTCAATATTGAGCTTTTCGCTCTGCGCCATAAAGCTGATCAGATCCGGAGCTTCTTTGATCAATTGCGCAAGAGCTGTGGCCCCGCGATTTAAGATAAAACTATCCGGGTCCTCATTTTCCGGCAGGATGACCAGGCGCACCTGCATCCCCCGAGCCAGACACAGCAGACCTCCTCTTACCGCAGCTTTGATGCCCGCCGCATCTCCATCATACAGCATCACCGTCTTGGAGGAAAAGCGATTAAGCAGATATACCTGATCTTCGGTAAGGGAAGTCCCCAGCGAAGCCACGGCGTTGATAAACCCACTCTCGTATAGCCGCAAAAAATCGAAGTACCCTTCACAGACCACGGAATAATCCAATTTACTGATATTGTATTTGGTCTGAAACAAGCCGTAGAGCTCTTTACCCTTTGTATAAAGCTCAGTTCCGGGGGAATTGATGTATTTGCCGGTGTTTTCTTTGGGTTCCAGGATCCTGCCGCCAAAGGCTATGACTTCTCCGGTGTTGTTATGAATAGGAAAGATCAAGCGGTCTCGAAAGATATCACGCAGGTCTCCGCTATATTCGCCAAACAAGCCGCTCTCTTTGAGCAGGCTCACACTAAAGCCTTCCTTCATCAGATGATTGAGCAACCCTTTGTTGGATGATAAGGCATAGCCCAGCCCCAGAGCTTTGGCGGTCTTTGCGCTAAATTTGCGGGAGGCGAGGTATTCCAGAGCACTTTCGGAATGGGTAAAGAGATTCTCACAATAGAATTCTGCGGCACTCTTATATACCTGCAAGAGGTGTTGTCGCTTGGTTGAAATCACTTTGGTGCGTTCATGTTCCGGAATCTGGATACCCACCCGGGCTGCAAGTTTCTTGACTGTTTCGATAAAGCTTAACTTCTCGTATTCCTGCACAAAGCTAAAGACGTTGCCCGCTTTGCCGCAGGCAAAACACTTGAAAATCTGCTTCGGCTGACTCACATACAAGGAGGGTTTGGTATCATTGTGGAAGGGGCAGATGCCTCGCCAGTTTGATCCCACATGTTTTAGAGGGACATAGCTTTGCACTACATCTACAATGTCATTCGCCTGGCGAATTTGGTCGATCAAACTGTTGTCCATGTTTTCCTTTATAGCGCTGTCCAATGCGCCCTTAAATTTATACTCCCAAAGAATCCGACAGCAATGCGCCATCTCTTGATGACCTCTCCTAAGAGCGCCACCAAGTTTTCTAATCCGGTCTAAATCTTTACTACGGTCACTCCATCACCTCCGGCATACTGAGGTGGAGTTTCGATGCTCTTTACCATCTTCTTGCGAGAAAGATAATCCCGCACTTTGGTGCGTAATACACCTGTTCCTTTACCATGCACTATGCGCAGGGTGCTAAATCCACTAACCTGAGCGTTATCCAAAAACTCATCGATCAAGGGCATAGCCTCATCAAAGGTTAGACCCAAAAGCTTGAGCTCGGTCTGCACTTTGGCGCTAACCTTGGTCTTATGCAGCTTTACTGCAGCTTCCGACATCTTCTCTTGGTCATCGAGCAAATAGAGATTGTCCAGCTCAGTTTTGAAACTGACGCCATTCATATCCAGCGTGGCTTGAGCACCGTGAACTTCCATAATGATAGCTTCCGCTTCAAAATTTGCCAGCCAGACCTTCTGTCCGGGTTGGGGGTTTTTCAGCTTCTTCAGGCCTTCAATACTGGATCTCTTGAGTTCGTGAGATAGCTCTTCAGTCTTAGTTGCTATATCATGCAATTTTCTTTCCGAAATCTTCTTGCGCTCTGCCTTATCCAAAGCTTTGATCTCATTGATCTCCTTGCTATAGAGTTTCTGAAAGCTGATCAATTCGGATTGCATTTCTTGCATGTGGTGAAGGCGGCGTGCCTTCAGTTCTTTTTGCCACTCTGCTTCACGCTCTTCCAATTCGCGCAGTTTGGCTTCGAGATTGCGGGTTTTGAGTTGATATTGATACAGGCTTTGTCCCAGCTTTTTCTTCTGGTCCTGCAGGCGCTTGATCAGGGAGCTAAATTCCAGATTTTGGCTGCCGGAGAGGCTTTTGGCCCGTTCGATCAAGGCGTCATCGAGGCCCAGAGAAGCGGCTACTTCGATGGCAAAGCTATCGCCCGGAATCCCGATAGAAAAGTGGTAAGTAGGGACCAGGGAGGTCATATCAAATTGCATTGCCGCATTCACACATTGCTCATGGGATTCGGCAAACACTTTCAAGGCAGTGTAATGTGTGGTGACAATTCCCTTTACACCCAGCTCGGTGAAGCGCTCCAAAATCGCCTGAGCCAGAGCGGAACCCTGTTGCGGATCGGTAGCAGCGCCTATCTCATCGATCAGAACCAGACTCTTGGTATCCGCCTGGGCCACCATCTTGCCAATCTTAGCCAGATGCGAGGAAAAAGTAGATAAGGCATTCTCGATCGATTGATCATCACCAATATCGGCAAAGACTTGCGAGAAACACCCAATTTCGCTACTCGCATCCACCGGAACTGGCAATCCACTCATTGCCATCAGCGTGATCAGCCCTACTGCCTTCATCAACACGGTCTTGCCACCCGTATTTGGTCCGCTGAGCACCAGCAGATGATAATCCTCTCCCAAACTGAGATCAAAGGGGATCACGTGATGAAATCCGGAGGGGCCCTCTGAAGCAAGCTTTTTCAGGATCAAAAGCGGATGCCGTGCCGCAACAAGCCGCATTACCGGCTCTGCTTTCATTACCGGAACTGTGGCTTTGATGCTATTTGCCAGCCGCGCCGCCGCATAGAGAAAATCAAGATGGCTTAAAAGCTTTTGATTGCTGAGTAATTCCCGCTTATGCGACCTGATCAAGTTGGTAAATTCACTCAATATCCGATAGACCTCGCGCTTTTCCTCTTCCCGCAGTAATTGCATTTCATTATTCATCGGCACGATCTCAGCGGGTTCTACAAAGACGGTGGACTTGCTCCCCGAACGGCTTTGCACGATGCCGGGAACAAAGCTAACAGCTGCTTCCTTGATTGGCAGCACAAAACGATCATCTCGCTGGGTGACAAATTTATCCTGCAAAAAGCTCTCCAACCGAGGCTCTGCCAGCATATTCTGCAAGCTGCGCTGAATCTTTACCCGAGTATTTTCC
>JARRCD010000110.1 GCA_029982875.1 Candidatus Cloacimonadota bacterium
CTAATTTAACTTTGATGGATATAGGGTTAAAAGTAAGAGGTGGAAAGGTCTTAGGCACGGCTATCCCTTTTCCACTAATTTAACCCTTATTTTGCAACATGCAAGCCATAGGATTCAATAAAAAAGGGACGGTATAATAGATAGCATAACAATTGATAGCCAATACCTTGTGAGTTCCGTATGAACGACATTATAGATAGCATAACAATTGATTGCCAATACCTTGTGAGTTCCATAGCAAAGGCATTTTAGATAGCATCACGATACCCGGGATCACCACCCTGAGTCCCGGAGGAAGGGCATTTTAGATCTTGTGCATAATGCAGATAAATATACTGTGCCGCTGGCACTCAACGCATAACGGATAACGCATAACGCATAACGCATAACGGATAACCTAATATCTCTCCTGGCACAAATCTGCGTGAGGTAAGTTTTTCCTTGACTCTCGTTATTACCAATGATATCAGGCATCTTACGATGACGAAACAATGATATGGAGTAGAAATGCTACAAACGAGTTGGATAGAGTTGGATAAAAGTGCACTCAAAAAGAACATCCGTTATCTCCAAAAAAGGATAGGGCGAGATACGACCTTTGTCTCTGTGATCAAGGGCAATGCCTATGGGCATGGGATCGAGGAATTTGTGCCGTTAGCCGAAGAAAATGGAGTGCACAATTTTGCGGTATACGATGCTTATGAAGCATATCGGGCTTTGCAGGTGAAGCGCAGGGATAGTCACTTGATTATCTTGGGGATGTTGGATGCCGACCAGATGGAGTGGGTGATAGATAATGAGATAGCTTTTTATATATTCACCTATGAGCGTCTTGAGGCAGCCATCGCCACAGCACGCAAGGTCAAAAAGAAGGCTCGCATCCATTTAGAACTGGAAACGGGAATGTATCGCACCGGCCTGGAAGAAGAAATCCTGGCGGAAGTAGCCAATCTTATCAAGAAAAACAGCCGCTATCTTTACATTGAAGGGATTTGCACCCACTATGCCGGTGCGGAGAGTATTGCAAATTATTCCCGGGTGCATGAGCAATATGCTTGTTTTCAGAGATTGTGCAAAGCCCTCAAAAGGCGAGGTATCATACCCCAATACTATCACAGTGCTTGTTCTGCAGCAGCACTCATCTATCCTGATACAATCATGGATTTAGTTCGCTTTGGCATAGCTCATTATGGGCTTTGGCCATCCATGGAGACCAAGATGAAGAATCTGCTTTCTGAGGATTCCAAATTCACCCGAGATCCCCTAAAGACCGTTTTGAGCTGGAAAACACGAGTGATGAGCGTGAAAAAAGTGCAACGGGGGAATTTCATCAATTATGGCAATGCCTTTTTGGCGACCAAAAACATGAGCCTTGCTACTATCCCGATTGGTTATTACCATGGCTATAACCGCAGTTTAAGCAATTTTGGTTATGTCTTGATTCACGGCCGCAAGGCCGAAGTAGTGGGCATGGTAAATATGAATATGTTTATGGTAAATGTGAGCAATATCCCGGCAGTTAAGAGCGGTGATGAGGTAGTCCTAATCGGCAGGCAGGGTGACATGCAGATCACCGTAGCTTCTTTTTCCGAGCTCAGTAATATGGTGAATTATGAATTGCTGGCGCGCCTCCCGGTCCAGATTCCCAGACACGTGGTAGAATCGGCAAAATAGTTATTTACGTTTCCTTGATTGCGACCCAGCTTTGGAAATCCACAGGCAATCTGGAAAAGCCCCCTTGCTCGATCAGCTTGGTGGTGCCGGGGTGATCGGAAAAGAGATACAGATAATTCTGGCTGATATTACGATGGTAATTTACCAAATAGTGGATCATGGCTCCGGCAAAACCTCTGCCTCTGAATTTTTCCCGGGTAAAGATGTCCGAGACCCTGCTGTAGCCGGCAAAGGTGCTCACTGAGGCCATAGCTGCCAATTCATTCTCACAAAAGCCGCCCAAGAGATGATAGGAAGGATGCTGCAAATGGCGTTCCACCACCTTGATCGTCCAATCTCCGCCATATTCCAGGGCAATCGTCTCCATGATATCGAGATCCAATTTTTTGATGCGCTCGATTCTGAGATCACTGGAGGGACGCAAGCTGCTTTCATGATCATGCAGAAAGTATTGATGATCTTTCAGTTCCAGCTTGAAGTCATGTTTCTGCAATAAATCACTAATCTTTTCTAACTCTCCGGCTTGCAAAGCCGAAAAGATGCAGGGTTTGATCGCCTTGGCCTTGTAAAAGGATTCGATTGCGCGGATGCTGCTTTCAAGGCCCACGTAATCTTTAATCACCGCATGATTGCTCTCCTGCGAAGCCTTGTTTCCTTCATTCCAAAAGAGTAGACCAAAGTCCGTTTGCTGCATATTTGCGAAGCGTTGTGGGTAATGCAATTCCGTATCTATCATACGGTTCAGGTTGAAGGGTATTGCCATCTTAGCCACCTCAGTCGTTTATTTTGCATTTGTTTATAATATAAGCCGTTTGGATGCTATCGGCAAGCTCGGGATTGCTTAAGATTCACAATATTACTCTGCTTGCTGCTTTAATTTGCATCGTTAACTCTGATTACCCTTGCGATTCATAAGATTAACTTGCCTTTTCGATCCTGCTATAAGCCGTAAACAGCAATTTGCCACCAATGAACCCAAAAGCTGCCTGCAGGATATTTGCCGGCAGGTCTGCTACAGCCGCGGCCATGCCAAAACTCGGGATTATCCAGGTTCCGGCAAAATAGATCACAACCATCAAGCTTGCGCCCAGTAAAGGCCAGATATGGCGCATTCCGTTTTGGCAGTCTTTTGCCAAACCGGCAAAGAATCCTAAGGCTCCCTTGGCAAACAGCGTGATCGGGGCAAATAAGGGGAAGCCGACCAGATCTGCTAAAGCTGAACCTAACCCACCAGCGATGAGCGCACTTTTTTTGCCCGCATAAAGACCGCAAAACACGATTACCACATCGCCAAAATTGAAATAGCCTCCTCCCGGAATCGGTATCCTGATCAGCAGCGTAGTTACCATTACCAGCACAGTGAAACCTACTGTATAATACCATTTCATGATTTCTCCTCATAACAAGTTTCGATTAAGTTGTCGATTCTTTCTCCCTTGGATTTTGCCTCAGCCAAAGTGTATAAGATCAAACCCAAGGTGGCCGCCAAGGTCCTTTTGAAACGCTCTTTCAAGTTCTTTGGCTTTGCTTTCATGGCAGGACAGAGCTGCTGCCACATCCTGATCTCACTATAGGAGTGAAAGGCTGCTGCATAGAGAATCTTGCCCAAGATTAAATATTTGGTCTTGTGGATGCTTAGCCCGGAAAAAATCAGATCATCCACGGATACAAAGGAAAAACAGATACGAAAGACCAGGATAGTGCTCAAAAGCAATAGAATCCGGGGCAGGCCATAAGATAGCCAATATTGCAAGGCCGGAGTTTGATCTCCACTGATGCCCAAGATAACGAAGAGCGCATAAACCACAAAGAGCATTGTAACAAAAGGCAACAGGATCCGCAGCTGTTGCCATAATTTTTGGCGGCCTATTTTCAGAAACGCCAACAACAGCGAGACCACCAAAGCCACAAATTGCAGTTTGACCTGATGCAGCCAGAAGATACCGAAAAGCACACAGTAGACCCCGAAGATTAGCGAACTAAGATATACCTTATACATCGATCCTGCTCTCATAGGGATTTTGAGCAACAAATTCGAGCTTGTGGGCTGCCTCCCGTTGATAGCGGTGCGAACTGAAGATCAGACACAGGGGTCTGTCCATAGCTTCGGGAATGTTCAGCCGGTGAGCTTCATCGGCTATCACAAATACCGGCAGAGAATCCTTTTGAGCCGCAAGATCGTCCCATAAATAGCGCCAGACATCATCTTCATTGCGCACAAAAAAATCAGGTTTAAAGACAGCTGCCAGCGCTGAAAGGGCGTGAATCTGCAAATACATCTGCTGCTGCAGGCAGATAATATAAAGATCATCTCTTTGTTGCAAAAGGGGCAGTAAGATACGGTGAATAAAACTGCTTTTGCCGCTACCATTGTCTCCCTTTAAGAAATACTGAGATCCCGGGTGAAACTCCAGCGCTTGGGGTATAATAAGGCTGAATCCCGGCCACACCTCTCTTTTCCCGGCTGAGATCCTGATCATGATTCCTCATCGAGCACTATGCTCTTCTTACTCTTGGTGAACAACTCATCAAGTGCTTCTGCCTTGCTCTCGTCCAGGGAGTGCTGCAAATGCAAAAAGCGGATCGCCCCGGCGGGAGAATATAAGGCTAACAGCGCCATTAGCAATACTTTCTGCCCTCCTGATAAAACGCTCAGCTGGGTGTCAAAGGAGATGGATTTCCCGCAGATCCGCTCGTATTCGGTAAAGAGTTCCAAGGCAATATCGCCCTTGATATTGTAGAGGATCATCTCCTCAGAGATTTGATCCTTGCACAATATGGGATGCTCGGCATCAGCTAAAAGGTATGTTTTCTGTGATTCCATAAATCGCATAAAGTAATACAGCGGTTTACTGTCAAGAAAATCCCGATTCAGGCAACATTTCAATGCGCTTCCCCCCGCTGGACAGAAGCAAGATCTCTTTATAATCATAAGTGCCTCGGCATTAGGAATTGCGAAAATTCTTGACAATATTATCCCTTAGGCAAAATGCAAGAAATAAGGAGTTGCTTTCTTTCCAAGTGACACGATCAGGCTATGAAAAAAGAGGTAAATTATGGCTTATGCAGAGCAGACAAGATTGTATTATCAAAACCTGTTGCAGGATATTGATGAGCAGGGACTTTTCAAAAATGAACGCATAATCTGCGATCGTCAGGGCGCAGAAATACAAGTGCAATACCCAGCAGGCAGCGAGCTGAAAAAGCTCATCAATATGTGCTCAAATAACTATCTTGGCCTTTCCAGCCATCCCGATGTCATTGCGGCTGCTCATCAAGCTTTGGATCATAGAGGATACGGCTTATCTTCAGTGCGCTTTATCTGTGGGACTCAGGATATTCACAAAGAGCTGGAGGCCCGACTCAGCCGGTTTTTGGAAACGGAAGATACTATCCTCTTCAGCTCCTGTTTTGATGCCAATGCAGCTGTATTTGAGACGCTTTTGGAGGCAGATGACATCATGCTCTCAGACCGCTTGGTACATGCCTCTATTATCGATGGGATGCGCCTGGCCAAAGCGCAACATGATACCTTCAAACATAGCGATATGAAGCACCTTCAGAAGAAATTGGAGATGTATCGGGATCGCCCGCGCAAGATCATCATCACGGATGGCGTGTTCTCTATGGATGGAGATATTGCCAAACTGGACGAAATAGTTGCCCTGGCAGAAGAATATGATGCGATGGTCTTTGTGGACGATTCTCATGCCACCGGATTCATGGGCAAGCAAGGGAAAGGCGTGCATGAACTATGCAAGGTCTTGGGCAAAGTCGACATCATTACCACTACCTTTGGCAAGGCCTTAGGTGGCGCTTCCGGAGGCTGCGCTTCCGGTCGTAAAGAATTGGTAGCTTTGCTCAGACAGCGGGGCAGACCCTATCTTTTTTCAAATACCCTGGCCCCCACTATCACGATGACTACCCTGAAGGTCCTGGATCTCCTGGAAGCTGCTCCTGAGCGCCGTAATAAATTGGCATCCAATACAAAATGGTGGAGAACTGCGCTTTCTGAAGCAGGATTCATCTTGGTAGATGGCGATTCTCCAATTGTCCCCATTATGCTCTATGACGCCAAATTGGCTCAGGCATTTGCCCAAGACCTCTATGCGGAAGGCGTCTTTGCCGTTGGCTTCTTCTTCCCCGTTGTAGCAAAGGGACAGGCCAGGATTCGCACTCAACTCTCTGCCGCACATGAGCAAGAGCACCTGGAACGAGCTTTGGCCGCCTTTATCAAGATCGGCAAAAAATACGATATCTTAGGCAAAAATAAAGCAGAATTACTAAACATTGAGGTTTAAAATGGAAGAAAAACTGATTGACTTCATCATTGACGAATTCCTGGATGATCCAGATACTGAGATTACCGCAGATACCAAGCTGATTTCCACTGGGATGATTGATTCCTTTTCGCTGGTTTCTTTGCAAAGCTTTATAGAACAAGAATTTGGCAAGAAAATACCCGCTCCCAGAATCACCGCTGAGAGCTTCGATACCGTAAGACAGATGATCAATGTGATTAACCAGTTCTAAAAACTCAAAAGGTAAGCAGAAGCAGATAATAAGGCTGGATAGAGTGAAGCGTAACCTGCCTTTATAGCAATCTTGTGGTGTATGATGGCAGAATCAGGGAGGCGGATAGTTAAACGGGGAAATTATACCCTTTGAAGTGGATACAAAGAGACTCAAGATGAACATTCCTATATCCACCCTGTTATGATACAGATCGCGCTGCAGGGAAAGATTAACAATCTGCTTTGTACTTGTTTTGAGGAGGACTGGTTTGCTCAAGTTCAGTTCATTAGCTGTTTACCTTTCAAAATAGTGATTTTCCCAATATTTAATCAAGGTGTACCAATTTATTACTAAAAAACTTGACAAGGATAGGCTGTATTGTGCCTTTGTTAAGCAATAAAAAAACACTGGTAAGTCTCGTTGTAAAATTCGATTTACCGGGAATCCAAACCAAGGACTACTGATGAAGAGAGTATTAGTCATCTTACTGGTAATCATGACATTACCAGCTTTAGCAACAACTGCACAAGCAGATTTATTACACAGTTTTCAGATCCAATCCCGCTCTGCCAATGGGATGAGAATCAGCTTTGAGCTTCCCGAATATACTATCTCCCAGATAGAAGAACGGGGGCAGACTTACCAGAAAATCCAGCTTGAGGGAGCCAATAGTAACGCTCCAACGGGCATGCCCGAGCTACCCTTTTTCAGCACTACCATCGCCATCCCCGCCACGGGTAATGTTGAGCTGAATCTTACTACTCGGGCTCAGGATGTCGCGGCCAATTACCATCCCTACCCCGCGCAAGATATGCAGGCAGAATCCGGAGAGAGCTTTAGCAAAAATGCGGCTTTTTACAATAGTACTGAAATCTACCCCGCAAAAGTAGCCGCGCTGAGCGAGCCTATGATTCTGCGAGACCTGAGGATTATCACCTTGCAGGTCAATCCCTTTGTCTACGATGCCGGCAGGCAAGAGTTGGTGATTCGCCAAAAAGTGGATATAGATCTAAGATTCACTTCTGCAGAGTCTATCAATGAATTGCCCGCAGAACCTCAGAGCCTATCACCGTCCTTTGCTAAAATCTACGAATCCTTGATCCTGAATTTCGATGATTATCGGGATCTTGTCATGGCCAATACCCCGCCCCGTTACCTGATCATTTACGGTAATAATACCGACAACACTTTTCATGACGCACTTGATCAATACGTGCTATGGAAACGTCAGAAGGGCGCGGATGTGGATCTTGCCAGTACCGCCTCTTCAGAAGCCGGGTCTTCCAGCACCAGCATTCAGGCTTACATCCGTAATCGTTATAACAACCCTGCCACGCGTCCGGATTATGTGATCCTGCTTGGAGATACCTCGGGCAGCTTTACCATTCCCGCTTTTACCTACAGTAGTGGGGGTACCGATTA
>JARRCD010000010.1 GCA_029982875.1 Candidatus Cloacimonadota bacterium
TATCTGAGGACTTCCACCACTTCTCCCAATAGCCCTCCCAACTGCGTCCAGATGGCAAATTCCTCCGATGCAGCGGCGACGATCATCCTGGTCTCTCCCCCATTTGACGATGACATAGATTTTAGCAATCTCCGCATCAGATTTATGGGTAAAGGCGCTACTGGACACTTACTGCAAGTGGGGACAATGTCCGATCCCTTAGATCCGACAACCTTCTCAATGGCTCAGCAGCTGGATATTCCCTCAAACTGGAATGAATACGTAGTGAATCTCACAAATCATACAGCTGCCGGACAATATGTTGCCTTCAAACATGGCTTGGGCAGCACCTATGACACAACCTACCTGGATGATGTTTCCTTTGAATTGATCGCGCCTAATGATTTAGCCGCCCTGTCCATAATCGGAAACACCACCCCCAGTATTGATGCTGCCACAAACTATACAGTGGATGTCTTCAATAACGGTACTGCCACTCAGAGCGACTATCAGGTTCAGCTTTTAGATGGAGATGACAATATACTTGCCACCCAAGCTGGAACTACTATCGCCCCGGATGAAACTGTGAGCATAGCTCTCACCTACACTCCCACTACTGAGGGACCGATGGTCTTGAAAGGGAAGGTAGTCCTGGCCAGTGATGTGAATGCCATGAATGACGTCACGCCGGATTTCAACATCAGTGTACAACCCGCTGACGTTATAGCAGTAACGATAGGAAGCGGTGATGAAACTCAAGGTATCCCTTGGGAATTCTACTACAAAAACAGCTTGTTCCAATGTCTTTACTATCCGGACGAATTTGGTCTGTTTGGTCAGATCAATGCCATCGCCTTCTATAATACCTTTAATTCAAACTTGACGCAAATGCCGGTCAAACTCTGGTTGGGAACCACCACGGAGGCAGATTTAAGTGCCGGTTGGTTAGACCCCACCTCGCTGACTTTGGTCTTTGACGGCAATCTGGATTTCCCCTCTGGGGAAAACACCATCACTGTACCACTGATACAACCTTTCAATTACTTCAGTGGCAATCTGGTGCTTTATGCCAATCGTCCTATGGATACCCAGTATTACAGCTCCGGTGACGATTTCCTGGCTCAGACGGTGGGCAACAACCGTGCCCGCAAATTGCAGAGTGACAGCACTACTTACGACCCCATGGCCCCCTTAGCAACTGGAACTCTATCGGGCACTTTCCCCAAGACTACTTTCCTGATGACTGTAGACGGTATGGGATCAATTTCCGGAACCGTGACTTCCGGAGGTGATCCTCTGGGTGATGTGCAGATTACTCTGGAAGACACCGCCATGGAGACCTACACTACCGGTAGTGGTGAATTCAGCTTCCCTTATGTCTTGGAAGATACCTACACCCTGCTGGCTCACAAGGTTGGCTACGAAGACTACAGCGTAGAAGTCACGGTGGTGGAAGATGAAGAGACCATCGTCAATATTGTCATGACACCATCTGCTTCAGTAAACGTGACAGGACATGTTACCGGCAGTGATGCTCCGACCGTACCTTTGAGCGACGTAGAAGTAAGTCTCTCCGGCGTATTGGATTATACTGCTTTCGGTGATGCCAGCGGTAACTTCACAGTAGAAAACGTGCTCTCCGGCAATACCTATGACTACGCTATTATGAGAACTGGTTACCAAACAGCCACAGGTACCATCACCGTAGGATCCACCGATTATGACATGGGTAATATAGTTCTGGAAGAATTAACCCTTCCTCCTTCCGGCTTGACGGCTACTCTAAACGATACGGAAACTGCAGTTGATCTGATTTGGAGCCCACCCGGTACCCCCGGAAACTTCTACTTCTTCGATTTTGAATCCGGAGATGGAGATTGGATCCCCTCTGCTACTTGGAACGCCGTTGGTGACTGGGAATACACCTCAGATTATGATGTTGCTGAATGGGATCCTGTTAATGAAGGAGGCAATATCAATCCTCCACCCAATGCTTATTCCGGTACTGGAATGTGGGGTACTGTTATCAATAGCAACTACACAAATTCCGCTGGTTCAAACTATCTTACCCAGACCTTTGACCTCTCCGGATTTGAGAACACTGAAATGCGTTTTTGGAGCTGGGAGAATGTATTTGGTAATTTTGACTACTGTCAGATATTGGTGAATGGGACCTTAGTTTGGGGTCCTTCTTGGGAATACACCGGAACCACCTGGCTGGAACGCACCATCGATCTGAGTGCTTATGATGGGATGAGCGATGTTGAAATCACTTTGGAAATGTATGCTACTTCCGTGGTAGACTATGCCGGATGGTATGTGGATGATATCTATATCGGCCCTGCTGATCAAGAGGTAACAACTTCACCACCATCTGTCATTCCTGGCGATTTCCGTGGCTTGACTGAGCTTCAAGCAGCAGAACTGGCCGAAACCCGGGCTGCAGCAAGACCAGCGCGACGGATCGCAAATAACCTCAGACAGCCTGTCCGCAATCCTTCCAGAATCCCCGTGGGATATCGGGTGTGGCGCTTGATAAATGGTCAGGAAAATACCGAAACCGCATGGGTAAATCTCACGCCAGAAACTATAACCGATACCACCTTTACAGATCCCGGTTGGGAAAGCTTCCCGGACGGTCTTTATAGATGGGCTGTAAAGACGGTTTACACAAATAACGTCTTGTCCAATCCCAGATTCTCAAATACCATCCGCAAGCAGCCCAATGATATGTCTGCTCTTACTATCGCTGGGAACAGCACACCTACCGTAGGTGCTGCTTCAAACTATATTGTAACCGTTAAAAACACTGGTACTTCTGCTCAGGAAGCCGGAGCTTATACCGTAAAGATCATGAGTGGTACCACCCAGCTTGCCTCGGTAGATGGTCCCGCCATTGCTGTGGATGAAGAAATCGGGGTAACGGTTCCTTGGGTTCCCAGTGCAGAAGGCGAAATAGCTATCCGTGGGGTGGTCGTGCTTCCGGGAGATTCAGATGATAGCAATGACGCTACTGAAACCATTACCGTACACGTCATGCCTGCCGGCCAATTCGGTTACACCGTGGGCGAAGGCGATATTCTGGAACGTGTCCCTATGGATATGTATTACAAAAACAGCCTCTTCCAGATGATCATTTATAATGCCGATCTGGGCAACTTCTTTGGGTTCCTGACCGGTATCCAATTCTATAATAACTTCGTGACAGATCTACCCAATATGCCCACCAAGATTTGGTTGCAGACTACAACTTTGGATGATCTTGAGAGCGGCTGGGTAGCTATGAGCGATAGTTCCACCTTGGTATTTAATGGCAATGTAAATTATCCTACCGGAGAAAACACCATCACCATTCCTTTCACAGAACCATTCATGTGGCTGAATGGTGAAAACCTGCTGGTGACCGTAAACCGCCCGATGGATACTCAATATTACAGCTCTTCCGATAAATTCAGAGCACAAACCATCGGTACCAACCGAGCCCGCAAATATCAGAGTGACAGCACTACTATAGACCCGACGAATCCATCAGATTCCGGCACTCTGTCCGGCACCTTCCCCATGACCACCTTCCTGGGCTTCCCCGGTGGAGTAGGTCACTTAAGCGGAAATGTAACCGGAATTGACAATGCCCCTCTGGAAGGAGTATTGGTCGAAATCGATGGCGCGGGATACCAAACTACCACTGATGAAAATGGAGATTACCAGATCCAGTATATCTTGCCTGGAACCTATGATGTGATCTTCAGTAGATATGGATATATCACTCAGACGCAGGAATTGGAATTGGAAGAAGATGAAGAAGCCGTAATCAACGTGAATATGCAGCCCATGCCCACAGTCTCGGTAAGTGGAACCATTCTCGCTTCCGATACCGGCAATGGTTTGGCTGGTGCAGTCATCGCACTCAGCGGTTATGCTGATTACACAGAGAGTACAGATGGCAATGGTGATTTCCTCTTTGATGCTGTATATGCCAATGAGAGTTATGAATATATCATTAGCTGTCCCGGTTATACTTCAACTACCGGGATCATCAATGTCGGTGCGACCGATTATGAAATGGGCGAGATCATACTAAACGAAATCGCTTACGCTCCTCATAGTGTGGTGGCCGAGCTTAATACTACATACACTGCAGCAGATATAGTCTGGGAAGCTCCGGACCCCAATGCGATCGAGATTCTCGAAAGCTTTGAAGATACAGCATTCCCTCCGCAAGATTGGTCTCAGGTTATCACCAATAATGGTCCTGCCAATACTGCCGGAGTATATCCCACCTTCACCAGATTGGGAAATATCGAGATTGCCGGTAATAATAATGCCACTCCTACCCACGGTAACTATCAAACCGGTTTGTGGTGGTCCTACGAGCACCAGGATGAATGGCTGATCACCCCTACATTCAATTGCCCCCCTGATGCCTATATCAGATTCGATAGCTATGTCTTCCTCGGTTCTGATAACGGCGATCACTACTATGTGAAAGTCTCTACAAATGGCGGCAGTACTTGGCAAATCCTCTGGGATGCAAGCACTGAAACAGGTGGTCAGATTACTTATGACGCTCCCTTTGTAGTGGACCTTGCTGCTTGGGGTGGACAGCAGATTACCCTTGCTTTCCACGCTGAAGACCCACCCAGTAACGATGGATTGTGGTTCACCTGGTTCATAGACAACATCTATATTGGAAATGCTATCACGATGGTTAATTTTGATGGTCCCGCCTTGATGACCCGACGCACAGCAAATGCTTCGTATCAGGCCGCGGCTGAGACCTTCAGACGTGATGGCAGAGCTACCAGGAACAATTCAAGCATACCTGCAAAAAAATCTACTACCCGAGATAGCAGACTTCTGGAAGGTTACGATATCTATCGTTTCGTCTCCGGTCAGGAAAACAACGAAGCCAACTGGACTCAACTGAATGACGAGCTTGTTAGCACTCTTAACTTCTCAGATGAAGGCTGGGGAGGCCTGCCTAATGGAACTTACCGTTGGGGTGTAAAAGCTGTTTACACTGCCGGTGTAAGCTCTCCCGCCGCTCTTTCCAACCCTCTGCTAAAAGATGATGTAACAGGTAATATCGTTGGTTTTGTGAGAAAACAAAACGGACAGGGCATTCCCAATGCTACCGTCACTGCTTCTGGAGGTTTTTCCACAAATACCAACAGCGTCGGAGCATATAGCCTCACCGTTCCCGTCGGAGTATATACAGTAACCGCCTCAGCGGCAAGTTATGATAGTTTGAGCTATGAAAATATCACTGTGGCTCCTGGTCAAAATACTACCCTGAATTTCATTTTGGAGCCCTCCTCAAACGGCGACGAGCTAATTCCGGTGACGGCTACAGCTCTCAACCCAAACTATCCCAATCCCTTCAACCCAGAAACTACTATCAGCTATGACATTCTGGAACCATGCAAGGTGCGTCTGGATGTATACAACATCAAAGGACAAAAGGTGCGCTCTTTGCTTAATGAATACAAAGGAAGCGGACGCTATAGTATCGTCTTCGATGCCCGAGATGATAATGGTAAGGCACTTAGCAGTGGTGTGTATTTATACCGCTTTACCGCTGGTAAATACAACGCTACCCGTAAAATGATGTTAATGGAATAAACAATAAGTTAAAACCCTAAACTGCCCCCGGACCGATCGGTCCGGGGGTTTTTTGCACATGGTCCAAGGGAGATAACCTGGAGCTTATCCCCGAGGCGGTGCAGCTTTTCCAGCAAACCCTCAGCACTATCGAACAAAACCTTTTTTGAACCTGCTTTTACAAACTCGTCACGATCCCCCCCACTGGCAGTTTTTGGAGCCCTCCATCCCGTGATTGCGGATAGATCGCGATGGCCACAAGTTTTGTCAACGTGATCACAAATGCAAAGCTCCTCTGCGGCTACTTGAAAAAATAAGGAGCGGTAAAATCTCATACCGCTCCTATAATCTTTTCTGGTCGATGGTCAATCCGGACTGTTTCCCTGCATCAATTGCGCTGCCTTCGTAACAAGCTGGATGAATTCGTGACGGTAGCCTTCGGCATCCTCACCCATATTTTCAGAAGCCAGGCTGAGAACGCGTTCCCAGGTCAGGGAACCCCGGTCCTCATATTCCTGTAGCAGCATGGAATATCCCACTACCGCTGAGGAGAAGAGGAAGGTCTCGGAAACATCCTCCAACCCAAGGGCTTTGTTGTAGACGGGCGTTTCCATGAGGATGCTCTCATCCTTTGTGGGAAGTTTGTAGCGCAATTTCACATTCATGATCTCCGGCGAATTGCGCGCTTCATCGTTGATCTTGATCTCTTGGTATTTGAGGGGTTCCAGCCCGGGCACTTCTTCTTTCGAATTTGCCGGGATGATCTCGTAGACCGCTGTCACGGTATGGCCTGCCCCCATTTCCCCAGCGTCCTTGGTGTCGTCCGAGAAATCTTCGTCCTGAAGCAATCTGTTCTCATATCCGATCAAGCGGTAAGCCTTGACATGCGCGGGATTGAATTCCACCTGGATCTTGACGTCCTTGGCGATCGTGAAGAGGGTCGCGCCCATCTCATTAACCAGCACCTTGCGAGCTTCAGAGATATCGTCGATATAGGCGTAATTGCCGTTGCCTTTGTCCGCTAAAAGCTCGAGGCGGTTGTCTTTGTAATTGCCCATACCAAAGCCCAACACGGTGAGAAAAACTCCCTTATCGCGGTTACCTTCGATCAGCTTGGTCATGTCCGCGTCTGAGGAGACGCCGATGTTAAAATCCCCGTCTGTACAGAGGATGATGCGGTTGTTGCCGCCCTCAATGAAGTTCTCAACCGCCGTATTATAGGCAAGCTGGATACCCGCCCCGCCTGCGGTCGAGCCTCCGGCCTGGAGGTTGTCTATGGCGGCTGCGATCTTCGGCTTTTCCTCGCCGTAGGTTGAAGGCAGCACTAACCCTGCCGCTCCGGCGTAGACGACGATGGCGATTTTGTCCTCAGGGCGCATCTTTTCCAGCAGGAGTTTCATCGATCTTTGCACCAGCGGAAGTTTGTTCGGAGAATTCATGGAGCCGGAAACGTCCAGCAGAAAGACCAGATTGTTCGCTGGGGCCTTGCCCATGTCCAGCTTTTTACCCTGCAGGCCGATATGCACGAGGTTACGCTTCGGATTCCAAGGGCAGACGCCCATCTCTGTATAGACGGAGAAAGGGTGCTCGCCCCGCGGTTGGGGATAATCGTAGGAAAAATAGTTCAGGATTTCCTCTGTACGCACCGTGTTCGGCGAGGGTAGATAGCCCTGGTTGAGCATTCTGCGGATATTGCTGTAAGTGGCAGTGTCCACGTCAATGGAGAAAGTGGAAAGTGGGCTCGTGAGCGGGCTGTGGAAGATGTTCGGCGTGATCGCACTGTAATCCTCCGTGTTCCAGTCCGGTGGGAGATAAGATCCACTATCAAATATGGCCATTCCACCTAGGACGCTATTTCCCATAGAAGAACCCATCCCCATTTGCCTCATCTGGTTGTCGCCCAGACTTTCACTAACCACCACTGCACCGGTTTTTACCCCAACCTGGACAAGAACTTGGGAAAGGTTGCTTGTCTGCTCCTTCCTGATGTTCACATCTGTGATCGTCTTTGTTTCATATCCGACAAGGGAAAACCTGACATCATAGGTTCCGGGTGGCAGGTTCACTATCATCGCGATCCCCTCTTTGTTGGTCTGGCCACCCGTGATCCGCAGGGAATCCTGCAGCACCACCACATTCACGAATTCGAGTGGTTTGCCATAATTATCATACACTTTCACTTTAAGGCGCCCGGTACTGGCCGCGAAAAGGATCGCGATCCCGCCAAGTAGCATCATCATCAGAATTTTCCTTGTCATCGTTCCTCCTAACATTTTCATAATCATATATTTCTCAGTTTTTTAAGCCTTGCAGTCTACCGGACTCCCGGATGCTCTGCGTAGTATGCATTGCGAGTCCTTGCCAGTAATACGCTGATCGATTGCGAGATCCTTGAACTGGTCTTTGAGGATCTCGGCCAGTACCGCGTTGGTATCTCTATCGACGATAGGGCAGCATAGCTGTTGTAAAGCCCGTCAAAGCCGGCGCAGGATTTATTGCACTTTAGCTTTAAACAGGATGCTGGTTACTAATTCGATCATAAAGCCATAAACGGCGCCCATGATCAAGATTAAGACAAAGAGTTCCCACTTTCCAAAAAGGGCATTTGCCCCCATCATGGCACCGAAAGCGGTAGGGATACTCACGATAAGTCCCATCAGAATGCCGTGTAGTTCCCAGATCATTTTTAGCCCGCTAATTCCGATCACAAATCCGATCAAGACTCTTCCAGCAAAGATATTTGCCAGAACTTTCAGGGGTAAGGGTTCTCCACTATTTAATAACAGACAACAAATAACTCCAGCCAGAACGCCCATGAGAGAAGCAATGTAGATTCTTTTAATTTTCATTGTGAACCTCTTTTCTATGTTTTTTACTAAAATAATAATTACTTAGAATTTGTCAATGCTAATATCCATCTTTTCCTCAAACTAAGAAGAAATTATCCGTTATCCGTTAGCCGTTAGCCGCTATCCGTTAGCCGTTATCCGTTATCCGTTATCCGTTATCCGTTAACGTTGCATTTTAGATAGCATCATGCAAGACGCCCCCACCATTCCCGAGTGCCATCGGCACGGTATAATGATCTGCATTATCACAATATCTAAAATGCCGTTCATCTGCAACTCAGGGATAACGCATAACCCATAATCTGTGAAATCCGTGTGATCTGTGTGAGACAGTCGCTGTGTATATAACGCATAACGGATAACCAAAAAAAATCTGTGAAATCCGTGTGATCTGTGTGAGACCTGCGCTGTGTGTACAACGCATAACCCATAATCTGTGAAATCCGTGTAATCTGTGTGAGACAGTCGCTGTGATATAACGCATAACGGATAACCAAAAAAAAATCTGTGAAATCCGTGTGATCTGTGTGAGACCTGCGCTGTATGTACAACGCATAACCCATAATCTGTGAAATCCGTGTAATCTGTGTGAGACCTTATGGGAAATGGGTCAGGTCTGATTGAACAGTTTCGCCATCTGCGACCTATGCTCCTTACTTAAAGATGTAAAATTCCCTTTTGCGCGTCTGCTAATCGATAAACTATGCTTACTTCCTTGCAACGCTGTAGGATAGCTTGAGCAATACGCCTGCGAGGCGTAATGGTGGCGTAATGCTGATAAGGGAGAGCGGCAAAAGAACCTTGAAATCCGGATAAAACTTATTAACAATTTACCAGACTTGAAGAATTTTTGTTGGAGTGTTCTCATACCCTCAAGTAAAACATATTTTCTGAGTATATAGGGCTCCCGACCACTTTGTCTGAGCTGGATATAAATTATCAGGATAAAGAGCAGATCAATAAGGTGGCAATAGCTACCTGGGTGCCGGGTTCTTCAATCCACAAAGAGGCCGGAGAGATCACCCCAGAACTGGTGTATAACGCTATAATGATGGCAGATGCCTGGGGCCGGAAACGCAAGGAATGCCTCGCTGATCAAGCCGGTTAATATTCTTGTTTTTTATGAATTACTCGCTGAGAGATTTTACTGGTTATATCAAATATGAAGGAGATAGAGTAGGAAGAAGATCATACATCTGTGTGTTTTAGTGATCTTTATTTAGGTTAACGTGCTTGCAACGATAATGATAAGAATTGTTATCCCACAGGGGTTGAATTAGATCTGGATCCAGTGGAAGATTTTTTTACTTATTGTTAGAAGCTTTCCCAAACAAAGATGGAAATGTGGGAAGCTATCTTAGCACGTTATCTAAATACGAAGCAAGGAGCCTAAAAATCAATGAAGAATATCTGCACGCTAAATACATATATTTGCTCGGTAGTACGGGATATTATATTTATAACTTTGATTTGTCGGAGTCTCTCCTGGCTGATGCACAATATGTTCAGCTATCCCCGAGTTCCGTATTAACGACATATCAGATAGAACCCTAATCCCCAAGATCATCCCCCTGAGTCCCATCGGGACGGCATATCAGATAGAACCCCGTTACCCAAGCCCCACCTGAGTTCCGTTGGCTCCTGCAAGAGAATCCAGATAAACTGGAAATAGAAGCGAATTTCATTACAGATTCTGCGGGCTTATCAATGCCTTGGGACTATTATCAAGATCTATCTCCTGCCGCAGAAGGATTGATCGTTTAGAAAGTAAAGCAGGGATAACGCATCGGCGCTGTCCCTGCTTATACTCGTAAGCTCTGACTTAGGCGGCACCTGAGCTCCTCCTGAGGGTCTCTGAGTAGGGCTCAGGATGGACTCGGATGGCTGCACAAGCCAGCTATAGTGAAGAGCTATGACGCAGCTTTAGCGGCTGAGATCAAATCTCTCGTCCATGCTTTTGACAAATTCGGTTAAGAGCTTTACGGCGTTGTCCAGATCTTTCAGGTTAATGATCTCATTGGGCGAGTGCATATAACGATTGGGGATACTAAGAACAGCGGTAGCTACACCGCCTCGATTCGCATGGATGGCATCAGCATCGGTTCCGGTTCTGCCCGGTGTGATCTCGATCTGCAGAGCGATCTTGTGCTTTTTGGCAAGCGCTTGTAATCTGTCATTAACTTTGGGGTGCACAGCGGCGCCTAAAGCCAATACAGGTCCCTTGCCCAGACTCACCTCGCCGAATTTGCGTTTATCTGCGCCGGGAGTATCTGAAGTAAAGGTCACATCCACCGCGATGGCAATATCTGGTTTGATCTGGTAGCTGCTGGTAGAAGCACCCTTCAAGGTGGTCTCCTCCCCTACTGAAGCAACGGCGAAATAATTTGCCTTCAGCTCTGTCTTGGCTAAGGCTTTCATTACTGCGGCAGCTACGTATACTCCCACCTTGTTATCGGTGGCTTTGCTCACAATCACATCCTCGGAAAGCTCTTCGATCTGGCTACTGTATGTAACTATATCGCCAAGATCTACTTTACTTTGAGCATCTTTTTTGTCTTTTGCTCCGATATCGACCCAGATGTCTTCCATCTTGAGCTTGGCATTGTCACTGTCACCATGAGACATGTGGGGAGCATTTTTGCCGATAATCCCTCGTACAATGCCGTCTTGATGATGAATATCCAATCTGAGACCAGGCAAGAGATTGACATCAAAGCCACCTAATGGCTTGAGATATAAATAACCATTCTCGTCGATGTAATTTACCATAAAGCCAATCTCATCGGCATGACCCACTATCATTACCTTGATCTCGGAACTCCCTCTCTTGAAGGCGATGAGATTGCCATTGACATCTGTAGAGATATCATCGCAAGTACCGTGCAAGTATTCCCGGGTGATCTCCTGAGCCTTACCTTCAAATCCTGAAGGACTGGCTACCTTAAGTAGTTTATATAGATATTCCTGGTTTGCCTTTGTCATCTGAACTCCTAACAGTTGTTTGCTGTTTCATCACTGAAGGGATTGAGATTCTTCTTTACCACCGGCTTCTCATTGGGGATCAGGCACAGAAATTTCAGGGTATCATGGCCCACATTCTTAAATGAGTGCATCATGCCGGGATCCACGTATAATATATCGTTTTCGGCGAAGGGGGTCTCTCCACGTTCTGTGATCAGATTGCCCTTGCCGGACAGGCAATATATTTCATGCTCCCAATCATGTTGATGATAAGGAGTGTGTCCTTGGGGCTTTACTTCAAACATGCGCATAGCGAAATTGGGAGCGCCATCTTTCTGGCTGATGAGCCAGCGAATTTTTGCATCCTTGGCTCCTTCGACGTTAACTTCTTCAAGCTCAACTTGATCGTAGTGTACTACTTTCATTAGCTTCCTCCTGGCTGATTTTTTTCTTTATAGAAAGTATAAATAGCTTTGCTTCACAAAGCCACGAAAAAGGGTATAAAACAAGAAGGTGAAGCCGCAGCTTCACCTTATATGTCAATTAGTTATACATGATCAGCTTATTTGTCCAGATGTTTTTTTTCTTTATCTTTCACATCTTCTTCTTTGCCTTCCACTTTATCGACAAATTCTTCCGGCGGCTCTGCTTCGTAGGCTTCCTCGCCTTTGACGCCAAGTTCGATATCGATAGAGCATTTTGCAAGTTCGGGGTAGAAGTCATCTATATATTCACGGATAGTATTTTCGATATCATCATGTTTATCAAGGATCCCTTGGCTAAAGCCGACTTCAATCGAAATCATTCTCAGATTCTTATGGATATCCATTTGGGGAGTCTCGCCATAGACGTTGGAAAGAAATTCAGGAAGGGAATTGGAGAGTTTCACGAGACCATGGATGCGGCGATAGACTTTAAAACCAAAGTGCGCTGCTATTGCTGATCCACCGAGAAGGGAGATAGTCTTAAAAAACTTTTTCATCATTAACCTCTTTATTTGTAGATTGATTTAATTTTTCCCCAGCTACGGTTGTGCACTGATACCGGCTGGTTTACTTCAATATCTGCTTTTGTTACAGGATTCAAGGAAAACTCGCCAAAGCTGAAGGTTACTATCCCGGTAATGGCCGAAAACTGGGAACCAAGATCAGCAGAGTGAAAGCTTGGTGACGAAGAGAAGCTACCTAAAGTAATAGAGCAAAGACCTGTTCCATCACTAACCATGAGGCGATTGCTGCTTCTCTTGCGCCCGGTGCTGCTAACGTTGAGGACTTTGGCATAGACCCCTTCGTAGGCTTCAGCTTCTATCCCGCGAGTCAATTGAGCTGTAGTAAGGATTACGGGAGGGGGAAGGGGGTGATTGCGCTCTAAAATGCTCAAAGCAGTGATATCCTGTAAAGTAGTCATACCAAAGCTTTCTCGCACGGTAGCGCTAATGCGGATACGATCGCCTACCTTGACCTGAGCCTGACTCTCCTCGACTAAGATTCCGCTATAGGCACCGGCAACCGTTTCCGATATAAAGAAAGCTCCGGATTTGTAGTTAATAGCAGTCACGATGCCTTCGGTACTGACCTTTTTGCCAGCGTAAGGAGAGGGATATGTATTATCGCTACCAGGTAAGGTAGTGTATTGTATCTCGGATACAGTGAGGCTCCAAGCCATGATGATCAGGCTTGTAAACAGGGAGAGCAAAATTATTCTCTTTTCCATTTTCTTTACCTCTTCAATCCTAAGATGATAGGATTGCAAATCCTGTCAAGAAAAATCGTACGCTTTTATCTGGTTTTTGTGGAAGTTTTGCGACAGTTCCTTTTACAAACTGCTTGCTCGGCTGAGTTGAAGCTTCTATAAGGAAGCTAAGCTGTAGCAAAACCATCCAGCTATATGATTTCTTTTCCATACTATGATACCGCTTGGGGGAAAGCATCACGGAGTGCTACTATCCGGATACCCATAGCCGTGATCTGATTAATAAACTTGTGCATAGCTTCCAGCTTTGCCCGATTGTGACAATGTGAAATAATGATAACAGGTTCTTTTCTGCCTTGATACTTGCCCAGATCCTGAATCTTTTGGGCCAAGGTCTCATCACTCACATCCGGGACATCGAGGAAGATATCGCGCTTTGCTGTAAATACACCTTGCTGTTGTCCGGCGGTATAGACGGCGCTCTGAGAAGTAGTGGCACTATCTATAAAGAGGAGCTTTTCTGCTTTGAGAATGCTCAATACCTGGTTCATGGTAGAGAGATTGGCAGTAGTGGCGCTGCCCATGTGATTATTTGCTCCAACAGCCATCGGCAATTGCTTGATAAACTCGGAGATATACTCTTTGATCTGGGCATAATCCATATCTACTTGGATGTATCTCTGGCCGGGATTAATGCTGCTATTTTCTGCAGCCATGGGGATGTGGATCAGCACTTCATGTCCGCCTTTGATCGCGGCATTGGCAGCGGTTTTGGTATGAGGGAGATCTGGCAAAACAGAAAAGACAATCTCTGGGGGTAGCGCGGCAAAATCATCTAACAATTGTCCGGCACTATTGCCAAAGTCATCGATGATGATTACCACTTCCGGCATGTCATCGCTTTCATTCCAGCTGTAAGCATAGCTTTGCAACGCATCTGTCTCTTGAACTGAAATGCTATCTTCCACCGGTGCTTCAGCCTGGTATGCCATCTCAGCTTCCGGGCTGGGCGTGTCTTTCTTACCCTTGCAAGCAAAGAAGCTGAGCATCAGTACAAGGGGGAGAATCAGTCGTTTAGTTCTTGCCATTTTACTGTATCCATTAGTTTTAGATTTTGTTTTTCAGCAGTTCCTGCGGGTAGCTCCAAAACATACTGACAGGGACGCTCCGGAAAGATGGGATTTTCATCGAAGGGGATGGTATTCTCTTCGATATGAACGATTCTGCCATCCTTATCGATAAAGATCATGTCCAGAGGTAGATAGGTATCCTGCATCCAAAAAGAGTGGTAATCTGTGCGGGCAAAGATGAAGAGCATACCTTGATCTGCGGCAAGGCTATCACGATATTTCAGACCCTGCATCTGCTGCTCAGCGGTTTGGGCAATCTCTACTTTAAAACTTGCCTTTGGCTGTCCAGATACTCCCGTGATCTGCAGATTTGCATCATGGCGAAAACTATATTGAGGTTTATCTTCTGGCGGGCTTGGGGGCTCTTGTTTGCAAGCGGTAAGGAGCACAAAGCTGCAGCTGAGGATCAGGAATAAAATGCTTTGCTTCATTTGTTCAATACCATTTTCCTGGTGATTGAGTGATCCGGGGTCTGGAGTCGATATAGATAGACTCCGTTGCTTAGGACTCGACCATTTTGATCTGTGCCATCGAAGACAAAGTTATGTTCACCAGCCGCCATAGCGTTATCTACAAGGGTCTTGATCAATTGCCCTTTGATGTTAAAAATCTGCAGGCAAACCGTTTGAGCTTCGGGCAGAAAGAAGGCTATAGAGGTTTCGGGATTGAAGGGGTTGGGATAGTTTTGACTCAAAGTAAGTGGCAAAGCCGGACTTTCGGCTTGAGAGTTGGATACTTCTCCGACCTGGATTTGAGCTTCATAGCCATTAATCTCGGCAGATATCTCAAAGCTGTCCTCCGGATCAACCAGTTTGAAAGCTAAGGAACTTCCGGCAATGGGGATATCGTGAACCAGGCTGAACAATCCGTTGGGCTTATCTATACCAATATAGGCCTGTTCATCTTGCAGGTAAAGATAAATTGCGTCTATGGCATAAGGAATTTCCAGGTGCAGACTGCGCAATTCCGGTGCAAACTCAATATGCAGAGTATCACCAATGAGCTCTGTCGTAAGCTCGAGCTCTGGCAAAGTGTAGGGCTCAGAGCTCTGCGCACTGAAGCGGAAATCCGCATGACGCATGAAGTGCAGGATCTGCTGAGCATCGATGGTCTTTACTCCATCTATGAGATCCACATCGGCATTAACGAGCTGCTCTCCACTCAGTTCGTCACCCACGGTATATTGAAGTAGGGCTGTTACATCTCCTCCATCGATCAAACCATCCTGACTTACATCGCCCCATAGCGGTGTATTGAGATCTCTACCGGAGATAGTAACATCATCAATGTATATGCCATCAGCGGTCTGAGACCAATCCGAGCGAATTCGGAATCTCAGAAATAAATCTCCCCCGGCGTAATCATCCAAAGCAATGAATTGCTCGGTCCATTCCGGCTGATTTCCGGTGAAGCTGGCTAATTGGGTCCAGTTAGTCCCATTAGCGGATCCTTCCAGATATACGTAATCATATCCGGATTCCAGGTCCCACTTGGCTTTGAAATTAAGTCCGCAATCCACCCTGCCGACCAGAGAGACGGGTTCTTCAAGGCTGATGCTGCGATTGATGTTATTGCCATAATCCCCATTGGGAGAATCGCTTAGAATACTATTGCCGCCATCTTGCTCTATGGCCCAAGGCGAGCTCACTACCCAAGCCGCAAGACCACTCTCAAAATCATCATAGAACAGAGGATCGTCAATTACCAATACACAATGATTCTGGAGCCTGTGTTGGCGTAACTCGATATGCTGTTGGATAGTTCCATAGCCCTCTCGGGAAAGCTTTACCAAGTAGTCTGATTCGTAAATTCCTGCGATATAGAAGCTACCATCTGCTGCCGTAGTTACATTATACTCTTCATCACCGAGAAGCTGTATATTCACATCAGGCAGGGCAAAGCCATCCCTATTCCGCACAGTTCCATACAGATTCATAATGTCCGCATTTTCCAGTTCTGCCTCAAAGACCACTTGACCAGCTGCTGGGACGGTAATTTGAGCGGTTTGCGCGAGGTAGTGGGGAGAGCTATAGCGGATCTCATAAGTGCCGGGGAGCAATAATCTGCGGTAATCTCCCACTATCGGATCATTACGGGTGATCTTACTATTTCCCAAGACTTCGATTCTCGCTGGTATTACTTCGCCATAACTATTTCTTACGGTGCCTGTCACTCCCCTTTGCGCATATTCGATGAAACTCACGATGGATTCTTGATTATCAGACCAATAGCTATCCAGAGTGGAGGCTGGAGGCCATTTGATGTTGCTGATCTCGGCGGTGAGTTCGATATTGCTGGTAAAAGCGTAATTCCAATCCTGCATAGAGCCGGTGATAACATACCATTGAGCACCATTTGTAATACCTTGATCAAATTCCTCGCTATTATACATGGGCAAGTTGTGTACAGAGTATGTAAGTGCCATATCTATGATGAGATCATTATCAGGGGCGAGCTCGTAACTATAATCCCAAGGGTAGTTGATGACCAGTGAGCCACCATGAAAATTGATCCCCAAGACAAAGTTGTGCTCATTACTAAAATCCATCATGCCGATGTTTTCTGGGGCATGAGGATTGCCATCGGGATTGTTTACCCCGTTGGGCATGGGGAAATTGCGATTGAGATCCACTCCGGCGGCGTTGAAGCGTTGCCCATTTACATAGCCATCCGGATTCATCAGAGGAGAGATCCAAAGCTCGCTATGATTCACGATATTGGTGATTCTGGGATCACTGCCGTAATCCGAGGTAAGAAGATCAATCAAGCGGATCATCATGTCATAGCCCACAGTTTCATCACCATGAATACTGGCAATCAGCTTTATTTCGGGCTCTGCTTCATTTTGGTTCACGTTATCGGAGATTTTCAGTACGTAAAGCGGACGTGATTGCACGGATGTGCCATATTGGTGCAATTCACAAAGATTGGGATATTGTGCCACCTTGCTTTGCAGGAAAGCATGGTATTCATCCAGACTGAAATATTCATTCATGGGATCATCGCTATCTTTGGTGCTTTTAACCAGATATTCGTAATAATCACGGGCTTGATCCGGAATCCTGATAGCGTCAAAACCATTGGCCAAGAGCAGATTATGCTGCTGCTCCCCCTGCACATAGACGATGATGCTGCCGGTCTTGATATTTACCCGGTCTATACTGAGGTTCAGACTATTTATTCGTTTTACGTCTTCAGTCAGATCCCAGCTCTGGATTTTCACCGGATAGGCCAAAGCTGAGATTGCATAAAACGTAAATATCATGCATAGTATGATCTGTTTCATCCAATCAATACTCCTCTCACCTGTCTGAGCCATTTAAAGCTCATTCACATAGATAATACAAGCAATTTTGCAGCCAATATATCAAAATCTACCTCTGTATATAGTTATGGATATAACAAAATGGCTTCACAAAACTTCCTTAATATCACTATATGCGTTATGCGTTATGCGTTATGCGTTATGCGTTATCCGTTATCACCGAGTTCCGTAGGAACTCATAAGGTATTGGCAATCAATTATTATGCTATCTGATATGCCGTCCCGATAGAACTCAGGGTGATGATCCCGGGTATCGTGATGCTTTAAAATGCCGTCCCGATGGAACTCAGGCTTGTCAATGCTGCACTTGGGGTAGATATTTGGGTGTTTCGCCCATTTTTTCGTCAACCAAATGCGATAACTTATGGGAAATAGCTCAGTTCTTTTTGAACCGTCTCTGTTTTTCAAGAGAATATACCATGTCAATTTTCCTGGCATAGCACCACCATTACGCTTTATAGGCGCAATGCCATAGTGATCTTATTGAGAGATAAGAGGACCTGGTTGGTAAGAGAAATTGCTTCTGGGGCAGTTCAAAGTATGATGCGGGAGATCTTGCCCAAAAATAAAAGCCAGGTAGAGGCACACATGTCTGAGTTTGCTTAATGCTGCTTCGTTCCCGACCTGACATGATTCGCATTCAGACATTGGCCGTACCTGGCAGAAGCAATCCCGCCGCAAGGGGGTTTTTTGTCAATCAAAACCTGAGATTAAGGTGAATTGAGGTTCGCCAATCGATAGTTTTGAGATCCTCAGATACAGGAGCCAAGGATATTTCGAGATTGGAACCTTGGTTAAAATCCCAATTAGTGACAGCCACCAGGCTGTATTCTTGCCAGGTTCCCCAAATATATTGTGGACTGAGGCTATAATAAAAATCTGCAATATTGTGTTTGATGATCAAGTTTGCCAGATGCTTCCGGTTTTTGTTATTGATATCATAATAATCACCGCTTCTATCTGCATATTGATTTTCTTCATAAGTGTATCCCAAGTCTATCATAATGGCAGAACCCCGATTGGAGCGATAGGGCAGCTGCAGCCACTTTTCGTCTCCGGAGCGGGCAATGTATGGATAACTGTCGAATATCAGATGAAAACCGTATCCCAATTGACGGTAAAGATTATTTTCCCGGTCGGAATCGTAATAAAAATCGGTATAATCCGCGCGAATTTGGTAGTTTTGGCGAAAGGCCAGACGGTCTCCCAAAAGGGTATTGATCTCGGGCAGGAAACTAAAACTCTCGATCCGGTGATTATTTGCCGAGAGTAAGGAATCCATATAGACATCTTCTCTGATGGAGTAAATAAACCAGTTATTAAGCCTGATGCGATCCCGGTAATAGTGTTTCCAGCCCAAGCGTAAGGTTCTGGTGCGCAGATCGTTATCCCAGCGATTCTCGTTGCGGGGGAAGGATGTCCTTTGCAGATCAATGCTAAGCGCTGTAATCAACGAATCCTGAGCGGCATATTCCCAGGCCGCAGTACCGGCCAAGCTGCGATTCTCGATATGACGAGTATTTTGAGCATAGCTAAAATCTTTGATGGCAAGATGATGAGCAGCAGTAGCACCGAGTGAAAACTGGGGCCGGACTTCGTAATCTACGTTCAAATCCAAGTGATTGTAAAACTCGCCGTTGTTGCGGACAATATTGTTGTCCAGTTTGGTTTTACGTTCCCAATAGTTTTCACTCATGCTGATATTCAGCTTGGGATGCGGGAAGTAATCTGCGCGGCTAAAGATGTTGATACTGTTTCGAGTCTGCGTATCCTGTTTTTGGTATTGGCTGTTTTGCTTGGCCTCGTTAGTATAGAGATTGTAAATATCATCCGAGCGATGGCTGATATCAAAGCTATTATCCCAAAGTAAATTAGGGGAAGAGATATTAATATTTGCGTTTGCCGAGGCTACCTGGTAAGCTTCCCAATCCATCTTTTTCTGCTCCCAATCAGCACTCAAGCCTGCAGCTGCCCACTTGCCGTCAATGCCATAAGAAGCATGGGATAAAAGCTGCAGCCCCTGGCTTTTCAGATGATTCCCTACCAGGTACCGATCCTGTTCATTACGGATCAGGCCATGCGCTTCCAAGCTCAGATTCAGGGAGTCCAGTGCGATCCAATGCAGGCGATATCCCAGGGTCCCGTTTTTGTTGATGTAGGCATTGGGGTCTAAATCGCTGGAATTGAAATAGGATTCATAATCTAAAAACAGAGTATGAATCAGGGCGTACTTATGATAAGAGAAGCTGCTGCCCAGCATAGATTTGCGGGTTTCTTGGTTGAAGTTTAAGCGTTCTTCCCAAGAGCTTTGGCTGATTATATTCATGGTGCCGTATTTGTAGGGGGTCATCTGGTATCCCAGACTGGATTCGAGTAAACGGATACTATCGCTATCGTAGAGGTAAAATTCTACTTCTCTGGTCTGGGCAAAAAGCGGGAAGCTACAACTCAGCAATAATATTACTAAGCAGAATGAATTCGCTTTCATTCAAGGTCTCGGCGCGGCGCTTAAGATCCAGATCTGATTGCAGCTGCAATTCCTGCACTTTATCTTTGCCAATCATAGGTAGCAGGTTGTTTTTCAGGGTTTTACGGCGATGGGCAAAGGCGGCAGTTATTAGTTGTAAAAACAGAGGTAAATGCGGAATCTGGGGAGGATCAGGACGCGGCGTCATAACTATTACAGCAGAATCCACTTGGGGCACTGGGTCAAAATGCTCTTTCCCTACCATAAAGGCGATGTGAATTTCAAATATGAGTCCCAATCTGAGCGTCAGGGGGCCAAAGCTCTTATTGCCAGGTTTTGCAGTAAGGCGTTCTGCCACTTCCTTTTGCAGCATCATCACGATGCGGGAAAAACTGCTGTGATGCTGTTCCAGCCGATATAATAAGGGAGAGGTGATCTGATAAGGGATATTCGCGATCAACTTGAGCGGCTCTGTCCCTAAGGATATCTGGTGCGCCCAATCGCAACGCAGGATGTCAGTGATCTGGAGTGAAAAGCTATGAGAAAATTTGGAGAGCAAGATCTGGGCCATGCGTTTATCGAGCTCAAAAGCCTCCAGGATTGCGCCGCGTTTGAGAATCTCGGCAGTTAAAATACCGGAACCGGGGCCAATCTCCCAAATCCTATCGTGAAGAACAATCTCGCCCAAATCAGCAATATCGGAAGCAATGCCGGGGTCGGTAAGGAAGTGTTGACCGAGCTCCTTGATGGCTTTCACAAAAAAAATCCTTAGTTTATCTCACTTAGAAAAAAGGGAGAGTCAAGCTCTCCCCAATAGCCGTAGCTTGGATTAAGCTACTATCTTATCGGCGGGAATACCTTTGCATTTTTTACAGACCTTGATGGTCTGATCCCCAGCCTTGATTTCGTACAAGACTTTTACACCGGTTCGGTGACAGTAGGGACATTCTCCCCGTCCGTGATTCGGCAATTTACGGATTTCTTTACCACGGTGGTTCTTTGCCATTTGGGACTCCTTTATATTTACTCAATTAACTATATAAATAGCCATGAGACCAAACTTGACGAGTGGCACTCTTAGTCAATGAATATTTTTAAAAGAGTTCGTTATAGAGCTCTTGAGGCTCAAGGCGAAAGGAGGAATTCTTGCCTTCAAAGAAATGATGCTCCCGGATTAGATGTATATTCAAAGCGGAAAAGGTAAAGCTCTTACCACTTTTGCGATTGGTCACTGTGGTATAGCTTTTGCGGTATACACCCTGATGTATAAAAGGACATGGTATATAACCTCTAACTACTTCGGTTTCCACATCGTAAATGTCATCTACCACGGTTGAGCCTTGAAAGGCATCAAAGCTCTTCTGTTGAAAGTATTCCAAGCGATTGGCGATATCTTCGGCAGTAGTGCCGAGCTTTGCCATGATTTTCTCATCATCAGCAATGATCTGACGAAAATCCCGCTGGTCTGTTCCCAGAAAGCCGCTATATGTGATCACTCCCGGTTGCATCCTGGCTATTATCCTTTTGTCTTTAGGAGTTGTTTTCATGATTATCACCCAAAACTATCGTAATAGATTTTCTCCTCAGCGACGCCATAATCGTTGATCAGGGATTTTTTAACCCCCGCAATCATGCCCGGACTGCCACATAAATATGCCTCTGTATTCTGAGGATCATGGATGGCTTCCTTGAAATATGGCATCACATAGCCTGTCTTGCCTTGCCAGTTTTCTTCTGCATTGGCATTGGATAGGACAGGTACATACTTAAAATCGGCAAAGTGTTCTTCCAAGGCGCGCATCTCTTCAGTGAGATAGAGATCCTTTGTAGAGCGTGCACCAAAGAAGTAAGTCATCTTTCTGGTAGTTCCCACCTCCTTTAGATGTTCTAACATGGATTTGATCGGTGCTTTACCTGAACCACCGGCTACGAAGAGGATATCAGCATTGGTATCGCGCAGATAAAAATCCCCGTACGGCCCGGTGAAATAGACCTTATCGCCTACCTTGAGATACTTGTGCACCCAAGTGGTGCAGATTCCTTCAGGCACGTAGCGAATGATGAGTTGGATGCGATCCTTGATTTCCGGCTTGGAGGAGATTGAGTAAGCTCGCATCACCTTTTCTTTAATTTTGGCATAAGGTTGGGTCTCGATTTGGACGTATTGCCCCGCCTTGAAATCTATGGTTTCTCCATCCAGAAGCTTGAATGTGATGCCTTTGATATCGTAGGTATAGTCTACAATCTCCTCAATCTGTGAGTGAAAGCGACGGATATTGAAGATGTCTTCCGGAATCTGGATCTGGATATCATTCTTAACTTTTACCTGACAGGCCAAACGGACATTATCTGCCATTTCGCTCTTGGTTAATAGTGGCCTTTCGGTAGGCAGGATAGGACCTCCACCTTCGAGAACTTTGCATTTACATGCTCCGCAGGTGCCTCTGCCACCGCAAGCCGAAGGAAGGAATATCTGTTTCTCGCCCAAGCTGCTGAGCAAGCTGCTGCCACCAGTCACGGTGAGATCACGCTTGCCGTTGATATTGATGGCTACTTCTCCATAATTGCTCAGCCATCGTTGAGCTATCACCATAATCAGAGCCAGAAGTATTCCGATTCCGCTCATCAAGGCAATATCCTGAATAATCCTTAGCAGCATCATGCCCCCTTACTGAATCTGGACGATGCCGGAGAATCCGACAAAGGCTAAGGCCATGATGCCGGTGATGATTAAACTGATTCCAGCTCCTTGCAGCCCGATGGGCACCAGCTTCTCTTTGAGCTTTCTTCTCAAGCCCGCCAGCATCAATATCGCCAAGAGCCATCCGATCCCGCTTCCTACTCCGTAGGCCACGGATTGGATAAAATTGTAATTGCGGATTATCATAAAGAGACTAACTCCCAAGATAGCGCAATTGACCGTGATCAGAGGCAGAAAGATGCCAAGTGAATAATACAACGCCGGGGTATAGCGCTCGATTACCAGTTCCAAAAATTGCACAAAAGCCGCGATCACGATAATGAACACTATATATTGCAGATACACGATCCCAAAAGGGACCAGCAGATAGTGATACACCACCCAATTCAAGGCGGAAGTTACGGTAAGCACAAAGATCACGGCTATGCCCAGACCAAAAGCGGATTCGATCTCTCTTGAAACAGAAAGATAGGAACACATGCCCAAAAAATTTGTCAGCAGGATGTTGCTTGTAAAGATCGCTGCCCAAAAGAGCACAAATGCACTGATATCCATTATACTTTCGCCTTATAATAGTAAGTATTGATGATCCAAATGAGTAGGGCCAGGATGAAGAAAGCACTGGGTGCCATCACCATGATGTTCCAATTTATCCACCAATCGCCCAAGACCGTGAAGCCAAAGATGCTGCCAAAACCAAAGAGTTCCCGCACAAAAGAGATCAGCAGCAGCACCAGAGCATAGCCCAGACCGGTGCCAATTCCATCCACAAAGGAATCCAGAGGTGGATTTTGCGAAGCGAAAGCTTCAGCCCGTCCCATCAGGATGCAATTGGTAATAATCAAGCCCACGTAGGGTCCCAATTGTTTGCTGATCTCGGGGAGATTTGCTTTGAGAAAGATATCCACAATGATAACATAGGAAGCGATAATCAAGGTCTGCACCATCATCCGGATGCTGCGTGGAGTCCAATTCCGGATCAGGGAGATGGTAAGATTTGCCATCGCGAGAGTAAAGATTACGCCTAAGCCCATGATCAGGCTATTGAGCATCAGATTGGTTACCGCCAAGGCGGAGCAGATTCCCAGAATCTGGCGCCAGATCGAGTTTTCTTTGAAAGCGGCAGTTAAGAATATTTCTTTCTTCGTCATAGCTCTTTTGTCCGCATGTTATTATAAATATAGTTAAGTTCATGTTTTAACATTTTGAGCACAGAATCCGAAGTAATGGTTGCTCCGGTGATGCGTCTGAGTTGCTGGTCGGTTTCGGGGCTTTGGGTTTCGGCGATGAATTCATAGTTTTGAGTAACATCGGTCGGAGATTCCGGATTGCTTACAAAAAGTCGATTGTAAAATTGCTGTAAAAACCACTCTTCCTGGATGCGTGCCCCCAGCCCGGGGGTTTCCTTTTGATCCACAATGTCAAAGACCAGAATCGTGCGGAAGTCCGTGGAAGTAGATACCAAGGCTTGCATCGTACCCCACAGTCCATTGCCTTTGATCTCAAAGCAATATGCCACCACTTCGCCCGCTACAATAGCTTGAAATACTCTCCGCTCAAAGCCATCCAGAAAAAGCTCTTGTACATAGCGCTCATAGCTCATTGGATAGTTTGCCAATATTTCTGCGCGGCTTTGGCCAGAGGCTTCTGAAATCTTGGCGGCCAGAGTCTTCAGCACCGTGCGTTGGTATGTATCTATCTGATAATCTTGAATCTTGCTTTCGCTTGTCCGATACATAACCGCCAGGATGCCAGCGAAGAAGATTACCATGATCAGCATGAAGACGATGGGAAACCAGAAGCTGTCTTTCATTTTACACCAACTTTTTCCAGCCCATATTCGATCAGAGGCATAAAGGCGTTAGTGAGCAGTAAGGCAAACATAAAACCTTCTGCAAATAGAGCATAGCGCCTGATGAATACGGTCAGAAATCCGATCAAAAGACCGTAAATCCAGATTGCTATCTTGCCCTTGGGGCTGGATATAGGATCAGTCACCATGAAGACAATCCCAAACATAGCTCCACCACTGATGAGGAAGTAAAGTGGATTCATCTGGGGATAGAAGATGAAGCTAAAGATGACAACGGATAGCAGAGTCGCCAGCATGGGTTGCCACTTTGCGGTTTTGCTGAGGATCAGATAAATCCCGGCCAGGATGATAAGCAAGGCAGATGTTTCGCCGATAGAGCCGGGGATAAATCCTACAAAGGCATCTGTAAAACTATGCAAGGCAGTCGAGGTAGCTCGGTAGTTATTCAGAATAGTCGCTCCGGTCTGCATCGCAGGATTTGCCTGCCACCGTAGCAAACCTCCTGGAAAATCACTGAAAAGATAGGGTTTTACCCAAGATATTGTCATTTGATTGGGAAAGGAGATATACACAAAAGTGCGTCCCAAGATGGCTGGATTAAAGAGATTTGTACCAAAACCTCCAAAAACCATCTTGCCAAAGCATATTGAGACCACAGCCGCCAAGGCCGAAATCCACAAGGGAATAGTCGGAGGCAGGGTCAACGCCACCAGGCTGCCCGTTACAAAGGCTGCCATCGAAACCTTGCCTGCCTGCTTTTTTCTCACAAAAAGCCATTCGGTAAGATACGCAGCAAGATTGGCTATTGCCACCACGGCCAAAACACGCAATCCAAATAAATAAACCGAAAAGATCACGATCGGGATCAAGGCATAAAGCACCCGGTTCATTATCTGTTGTTTCATTATCTTTTCAAACATACAGAGCATCATCCTTGCTATCGTTTCTTATAATATAAGGCAATTCACCACACTTCGTCAATGAAAATTATTCTATATATTGATAATTATCCAGTTGACAGGCAAATTATGGACAATATTATCTTTATTCCTCGCCGCCCCAGAACGGCAAAGCTTGATTATGGCTCAGAACAACGCGGGCTCAATTACTTGGAATACTCCTCAGGGAAGATGATCCCTATTTCTCTGATTGCACTTGCGGCACTATCCGAAGCGTGAGCTCCATTATCGGTAACTCCATTCCCATAGAGTGCCCTGATAGTGCCCGGTTTACGCTTTTCGGGTTCTACCTCTCCCATCAATTCTCTCAGCTCATGGATGGCATGCTCTTTTTCCAGCAGCAGCGCCACAGTATTGCCTGAGCACATAAAGCTTTCCAAACGGGGATAGAATTCCTTTTCCAGATGTTCCTGGTAAAAGCGGCGGGCTAATTCCTGGTCAAAGCGAAAAAGCTTCATTTGCCTGATCGCGAAGTCGTGCTCTTCGAGCATGGTGATGATGTGTCCCACATGCCGCGAGCTAACCGCATTGGGCTTGATCAGAAACAGACTTTGTTCGATCATCTATGTGAAAATATGGTCTCGATATAATCCAGCGCTGCCACTTTGATCGCCATATCGCGGTTCAAAGCTTTGCTCATTTTGATCTTATGCAAGAGGATTTCAGTCCAGATTTCATAAATCTCTCCGGGTTTGAATTCAAGACCGGTATAGTGTTTCATCATATCCTGATAAAATTCATCGCGGCCAGAATCCACGCGGCCAACTACCAGCTTTTGGCTTTCGGTGCAAAAGTCATAATCTTTGAAACGCACGTCAATCACGGCGTATCCCAGCTTCAGCAGACTTTCAAAATTGATTTGTAATTCTTCATTATTCAGCATATTATAGGCTCCAGAAATTATTTTCTCGACAGAAAGTTATCCATCTCTTACTTGGTATCCAAGCTGAAATTATGCTTTATTCAGTCAAGAAGAATTTCAGTAAATCCGAATCAGCGGGGGAATGATGTCAAGATTTGAACTTATTACAGAATACGCTCCCAGTGGGGATCAACCGCAAGCCATTGCCGAACTCGTAAAAGGCGTTCAAGCCGGCAAGCGCTTTCAAGTGCTCTTGGGTGTTACAGGCAGCGGGAAGACCTTTACTATCGCCAATGTCATCGAAAAGCTGAATCGCCCTACCTTGGTGCTCTCTCATAATAAGACCTTGGCAGCACAACTTTATGGAGAATTAAAACAGCTTTTTCCCCACAATGCTGTAGAATACTTTATTTCCTATTACGATTACTATCAACCGGAAGCCTATATCCCCGGCAAGGACATCTATATCGAAAAAGATTCCGATATCAATCAGCAGATCGAGAAGCTGCGCCTAAGAGCTACCATGAGCTTGATGGAGCGTCGGGATGTGATTATTGTGGCATCAGTCTCGTGTATCTACGGCTTGGGAGTCCCGGAAGAATACCGCGAAGCTTTGATTCGGCTTCATCTGGGCATGAGAATGGATCGCGATGAACTCATCCGGAAACTTGTTGCTGCCCATTATTCACGCAACGATATTGCCTTTGAACGTGGTGCTTTTAGGGTGCGAGGGGATACTATAGATATCTATCCGGCTTATCTGGAACACTGTTTGAGAGTGGAATTTTTTGGTGACGAGATCGTGAATCTGGAAAAGCTGCATCCCATCTCATATCAAAGTTTGGGTAAGGTTGAGGAATATCCTGTATATCCTGCAATCCATTTTATCATGAGTGAAGAAAAACTGCACAATGCTTTGCACAGCATCGAATCCGAAATGCAGGAGCGAGTGCAGTATTATCTGGATCATAAACGCTATTTAGAGGCCGAACGGCTCAAGCAACGCACTATGTTTGACCTGGAAATGCTGCGTGAATTGGGCTATTGCAGTGGCATAGAAAATTACAGCCGTCATCTCACCGGAGCTCAGCCGGGAGAACCACCAAATTGCTTGCTGGACTATTTCCCCGAGGATTTCCTTTTTATCATAGACGAATCCCATGTCTCCATCCCTCAAGTGCGTGGCATGTATGGCGGAGATTATACCCGAAAGCAAAACCTCGTAGAATATGGCTTCAGGCTTCCATCAGCTTTTGATAACCGACCTTTGCGCTTTGAAGAATTTGAATCCTATCTCCGTCAGGTAATCTTTGTTTCTGCCACCCCCGCAAGTTATGAATTGGATAAAACCAATGGTGAGATTGTGGAACAGGTGATCCGTCCTACAGGGCTGATCGATCCTGAAATAGAGATCAAACCCATCAAACACCAAGTGGATGACCTCATCTCCCAGGCTCGCGAACGCGTGGCCAAAGGGCATAAAGTCCTGGTCATGACCCTCACCAAACGCATGGCGGAAGATCTTACTACTTATCTACTTAAAGCCGGAATCAGGACCAAATACCTGCATAGCGATATCGATAGCATCAAGCGAGCCAAAATCATCCGCGAATTGCGCTTGGGCGAATATGACGTTTTGGTGGGCGTAAACTTACTCAGAGAAGGCTTGGATTTGCCGGAAGTATCTTTGGTGGCGATCCTGGATGCTGATAAGACCGGTTTTCTGCGCTCAGCCCGTTCCTTGATCCAGATATCCGGACGGGCTGCCAGAAATGTCGAAGGTAAAGTAGTGCTGTATGCCGATGTGCTTACCGATGCCATCAAACAAACGGTGGATGAAACCAATCGCCGCCGCCGCAAACAATTGGCCTACAACGAAGAGCACGGCATCACCCCGCAGACCATCATGAAGACAGTTGAGCAAATCATGCAGTCTACTTCTATCGCCGAAGGTTATGAGCCCAAGGCAGAACCGAAAGATAAAGACCAAAAAAAGCAGGAATTCAGTGAATACCTTGAATTGGATTCCCAGAACAAGATTGTGGAACTCCTGCAAAAAGAAATGCAGAATGCCGCTGCCAAGCTGGATTTTGAGAGAGCCGCTGAACTCAGAGACCGCATCTGGGAACTGCAAAATCCGGGGCAAACTCCGGTAGAATCAGACTAAACCAATGAACTATCCTTGATAACTGCTTGCTGCTCGCATTGGTGGTGAGTGGTAGAGTGAGATGGATTGCTGTAAGGCCCGTCGCTGCACCGCCCATAAAAGTGGCGAGATGAATTGCTGTAAGGGCGGTCGCTATACCGCCCATAAAAGTGGCGAGTTGTGAATGGTAAGTCAGTGGTTGAGGGAATAAGATGATAGGCGGTCGGCTTTAGCCACCGTTAGCCAAGCGATCAGAACCTGGGAATAAGATGATAGGCGGTCGGCTTTAGCCAACGTATCCAAGTGAGCAGAACCTGGAAATAAGATGATAGGCGGTCGGCTTTAGCCAACGTAGCCAAGCGATCAGAACCTGGGAATAAGATGATAGGCGGTCGGCTTTAGCCAACGTAGCCAAGCGAGCAGAACCTGGAAATAAGATGATAGGCGGTCGGCTTTAG
>JARRCD010000111.1 GCA_029982875.1 Candidatus Cloacimonadota bacterium
CAGTGTCAAAAGGGCGGTTGAAGATGGGCTGTTGCCGGAAATCCCGGGCTATCAGTATCTGGATAAGGAGATCTAGAGGGGAGGGGAGCGATAGAGCCCGAGCCCTGTGGCGGCTAATCTCCGGCATATCAGATAGCATCACGATACCCGGGGCTAACGGCTAACGGCTAACGTCTAACGGATAACGCATAACGGCTAACGGCTAACGTCTAACGTCTAACGGATAACGCATAACGGCTAACGGCTAACGGCTATTCCATTTGTGCAGGTATTTGCCATGCTGCAAAAAACCCCTGTCCCAGTTCTGGGGCAGGGGTATATTTATTGTTTAATAGGTTTTGTTATTACTTGCTGAGCAAGATCTTGCGGGTTACCGCATGGCCGTTGTTCTGAACTCTTACGAAATATAATCCGCTGGCTACTGCTTTGCCGGAGGCATCGGTGCCATTCCAGACTACAGTTTTAGTTCCGGCGGTCATATCGTTATTCACCAGGGTATTCACCAGTTGACCCTTGAGGTTGAAGACCTTGACAGAGGTCATCCCGGCTTCTGGCACGGTATAGGAAATAGTGGTGGTAGGATTGAAGGGATTGGGGTAGTTGCTTGCGCTCAGAGTGAGAGCGGGAGTTACACCATCCTCGTTGTCGCTACCGGTATAAACGATAGCGCGAATCATGATTTCACCATTTTCATATGATTCCCAGCCATCGCCCAGATTCACGAAGCTATGGCCGGAGTTATCGGTATCCACACCAATGCTGGAGGCATTTGGAGTCTCGAGTATGGCGAGGTAGAATGCTCCATCTGGTACCACAGGCTCAGAGGCAAAGGGAATGTAATTCCATCCGGGTACCACACTGGTGGATGGATATTGAATCTGATCCAGTTGATTTGCTGGCAAACCATTTTCATCCACTGCGTAGACACGGAGAATAATGCTGGCGGTGGAAGGAGTTTCAATAAACACCTTAGCATACTTGAGGGTGACAGATTCATTGTACCAATTGTGCAGAACGGCCATTTGGCGGGAGGATCCCACACTCAAGCCGGTTTCGGCGCTGCCATCATCGAAGTAGGTTTCGCCATGCTGAGCGGGGATTATAAATACAGTCTGGGAATTTGAAGCGGGGGATTCATTTGTACCATACATAGCGGTCACATAATAGTTATGCACCCCGCCTTCCACGTTTTGGTCGATATATTCGGTCACATCGCCGGCTACTTCGTCGATCATCACTTCATCACGGTAGATTCTGTAAGCAGAAACGTCACGATCGATTCTGGTATTGGGAATTCCTTCAATGGGACCGGGAACCACAGGATTCAGAGCCCGGGCTACGGTAGCAATCGGGAAATCCTGCATCGGTGCAGTGGATTTGGCAAGCTGTACCGCGCCTTGAACCGCGACATCATCCACGAAGAAGATGAAGGCATCATTTGATTCACATTTGATACCTACATAGATATTCTGACCGGCGTAACTGCTGAGGTTATAGCTATACTGAGTCCAAGTAGTTGGAACAGAGATATAGTTATCTCCACTGATGATGGTGAAATCAGACGGAGCGGTGCCGGTGGTGGATACACCTACCCGGAAGCGTTCCAGACCGTAATCTGCAGTGTAGCTTTTTGCCCAGAAGGTGAAATAATGACCAGTTTCCGGAGAAATCTGCGGGGTAATCATCCAGTCGTTATTGGGTGGAAGGGTAGCGGCAAAGCTGGCTGCCATTTTAGCTCCCCCGTGGGCTGAAGTGCCATCCAGAGGAGGAGTGGTGGCTTCTGGATTGAAGATGATGTAGGCCATTGGGCTGTAGGAATTTGGGAAGGAGATTGCATCGAAACCATAGGTATTGGAAAGATCCACGTCCACCAGAGTCCAATCACCAAAGCTCAAGGCAAAATCATTGTAGGACTCAAAGTCATCGGTAAATCCGGCAGGAGGTGGAGGAGTTCCACCGGGTTCAGTCCATTCCAGATTAACGTTTGTTCCCTCCACGGTCGCGATCAGGTTTTCCGGAGGTGCGATAAAGACGTCGTTGTAGATCTTAAAATCATCGATCATAATGCCGGTGCCCTGAGCAGCTGTAGCATTGGATTGGAAATACCAACGGAACTTAACGGTTTGTCCGCCATAATCGGTAATCATGCCATCCAAAGTATAGCTTTCGATCATGGAAGCCCATACCGTAGGTGCATCGGAATATACGTAGTTACTGCCATCGGGATTACCATAGGGATTGCTCATGGCAAACCAGGAGAAACCGTTATCCGGGGAGATTTCCCAACCGAAATAATCCACATCGGGGAAGGTGCCGGGATCGGTAAATTCGCCCATGATCATAAAGTCGCACCAGATATCACCACTGGAAGGCAGGGTGATGGAGGGGCTTACCAGGTAGTTCAGCATGTTGTCGTTATAGCTTCCCTGGTCATTTTGATTTTTCATGACATGAGTAGGTGAAGGAGCGGTCGCATCTTCGGCAATATGCCAGATATCTCCACCCAGAGGAACCATGCTGCTGGATACCATTTGACCGTCATCCACACCGTTGTTGCTGTAACCACCAAAAGCGATATCATCCACCATAAAGCCAAACATATTGGGTTGATCTGCAGTGCTGTAAGCGGGGTCGGAAGCGAAAGCAAAGCGTATCATTACGTCTTCACCAACATAGGCAGAAAGATTAAAAGTAGCATTAGTCCAGGTTGTTACCATGCCGCCCCAACCGGGAATACCAAGACCTTCACCGTGTTCAAAACCAAAAGCATAAGAATTGTCAAAGTCATAGGCGGGAGAGCCTTCGATTACAGTCCAGGTTGTGCCGCCATCGGTTGACACACGGATATTGGCAGAATCCCAACCGTCATAATCTTCATTTATTCCGGGCTCTTCCAGACCCAGGCGATATTTGAAAGTTAAGAGAGCATTTGCTGCTGAAATCCTGCGGGAGGGGGTGTCCAGGACCAGATACTGATGGTCATAGTAACCACCGATGTTATCTCCGGTAGCGAGAGCGGTATCTCCCATCCACCAGACGTTACCCTGAGTATCACCATAGTTATAGATATCCCACTGATTAGGACTTTCAGCGCCATCATAATGAACCCAATCGCCAAGACCGGATTCGAAATCTTCTTGATATGCTACTACCTCATAACGCTGTGCAAAAGCACTTGATAGCAACAATACGGCTAATATTACGAGCCAATGTTTTTTCATTGATCCTCCTTATTTAGATCAGGGATAATATCCATGACTCCACGCTATGCAAACTCAAGTTTTTTGTCAATCTCTTTTTTAGCTGCTTTTTGCTGGCAAGGTAAATTAGGTGAACTGCAATCTATACAAGTCATAATAAAGGCCCTTTTTATCCAGCAGTTCAAAGTGTGATCCCTCTTCTACTATCCTGCCTTTGTGCAGCACCAGGATGCGGTCTACATGCTGGATAGTGGAGAGTCTATGGGCGATAATGATGGAGGTGCGCTCTTTGATGACCTTGTCCAAAGCATCCTGAATCAGGATCTCGGTCTCGGTATCGATATTGCTGGTGGCTTCATCGAGGATGAAGATCGAGGGATTGTATGCCAAAACACGGGCAAAAGCCAGGAGCTGTCTTTGGCCGGTGGAAAGAGTGGCGCCTCGCTCCATCACGGGTTCATCATATTTTTGCGGGAGCTGTTGGATAAATTTATCTGCATTCACATATTGCGCCATCTGCTGAATTGCGGCCGGGGTGAGATTAGTATTATTTAAGGCTATATTCTCACTGATGTTGCCGCTAAAGATAAAGACATCCTGCTGCACTATACCCACGTTTGATCTGAGATCGGTGAGAGCATAGTGTCTCAAGTCCTTACCATCGATAAGGATGCGTCCCTTTTGGAAGGGGTACATAGCCAGGATCAGATTGACGATGGAGGTCTTGCCACTGCCGGTGTGTCCCACCAAGGCTATCTTTTCGCCCGGACGGATTCTGAAACTGATGTCTTTGAGCACCCATTCTTCGTTGTTATAGGCCAGCCACACATTTTCAAACTCAATCTCACCTGCAAATTTCACCCCACTCTGATACTGTTCGCGGTAGTCCTCCGGTTCTTGATCCAGGAGGTCAAAGATGCGTTCGGCAGCGGCCATGGCTCCCTGCAGCACGTTGAATTTTTCACTAAAGTCGTTGATGGGTTGAAAGAGCTTGCGGATGTATTGGGTAAAAGCCATGAGCAGGCCGATGGTGATGGCATTGCGCAGGATTTGACCACCGCCGTACCAGATGATGAGAGCCACGGAAAATTGGGAGGAAACATGAATAATGGGACGGAAAAAGGCAAAGAGCTTGAGCTGCTTCATCGCCGTGAGGAAATAGTTATGGTTGATTTGGGCGAATTCATCCCGCTTATGCGAGTACTGGTTAAAAAGCTGGATGATCTTCTGACCTGCGATGTGCTCAGCCAAAGTAGCATTAAGTTGAGCAAGATATCTACGTACTTCGCGGTATATCACCCGGGTCTTTCTTCTAAAGATGGCTATAACCCAGATCAAAAGCGGGAGGACGGACATGCTTACTAAGGCCAATTGCCAGTTTAGCACCAGCATCAGGATTACGATGGCAAAGACCAGGATGACATCCTGCACGATGGTGATCACTCCGGCAGACAGCATTTCGTCGATAGCGCGGATATCGTTTGTCACCCTGGTCACCAATCTTCCCACCGGATTTATGTCAAAATACTTAGTCGGCATCCTCTGTAAGTGTGCAAAGACATCGTGCCTCAGATCATTCATGGCTTTTTGCGCGAAAGTGGTAGTCATTACCGTTTGAGAATAACCTGCGCCAAAGCGGACCAGGATTATTCCCAGATAGAGCAAAGACAAATATAAGAGAGCTGTGGAAGAATCCTTGCGTACCGTGAGCCGCTCCTCGCGGGGCATTTCATTCATCTGGTCCTTGGCCACGGCGATTTGATCGCCACCGATATAAAAGTAGCCCGCCAAATTGCGGATGCCCGCTTCAGGATTTTCCTCCAAAACGAGGTACTTGCTCAGAATCTCCCGGTTTTTGGCATTGTCGTTCACCAGAAATACTGTGTTTTCGCTGATGATGCCTTCTTCCTTGAGGCTATTCAATTCGGGTTTGTCCATCTTGTTGCGGTCTCGCGAGGATATCACCACAAAGTGCACGCCATTATGCTGATATTCTTTGAGATTTAAGAAGGAATAGCGCCCCATAAATTCCTGATAACGCACTTCATCAGTAAAGACGGCGATGGATTTGTCCGAAACGATATGATCGTCAACGGCGGAGCGCTCGATCAAGGGTAAGACCAATTCCGCAATAGTGACCAGCATCAAGACAAAGAAAGAGAGAAACACCAATTTCAGATAGGGCTTCAGATAGTGCGCCATCCGCGAGTAGAGGCGATGATCATAGATTTTGTATTTCAGTTCATCTTTGGCAAGGCCGCGTTCGTCGTGCATCATCGGTCTTCCTCCCCAGATTCGAGTTTGGCGCGGATTCTCTGTTTTTCATAAAGATCGCGGTAGATTCCTCCGGTGCGGAGCAGAGATTGATGGTTGCCGTGTTCCTTGATCACACCTTCAGCCAGCACGATAATCTTGTCTGCATGCTGGATCGAGGAGATGCGATGTGCGATGATAATGGTGGTCTTGCCCTTGCGGTTTTCAATCAAGCGTTCCAGTATCTGCCGCTCGGTTTTGGTATCTACTGCCGAGAGAGCATCGTCCAGGATCAATACTTGGGGATCGGTGAGCAATGCTCTGGCAATGGCCACGCGTTGCTTCTGCCCCCCGGAGAGGGTGAGGCCACGCTCGCCGACCATGGTCTCAAATTTGTGCTCAAATTCATTGATCTCATTATATATACTGGCAATTCTTGCTGCCGCAAAGACCGCGTCATCGGAGGCTCCGGGATTTCCCAGGCGGATATTATTGGCGATGGTATCGCTAAAGAGGAAGATATCCTGAGGCACCAGCACAATGTCGCGGCGCAAAACCTTCAGCGGGATGCGATATACATCTCTGTCATCGATAAAGATGCTATGTTTAGGAGGATTGTAGATGCGCACTATGAGCTCAATCAAGCTGGTCTTACCGCATCCGGTAGGCCCCACGATAGCCAGAGTTTGGCCGGCCTCGATGCTGGTAGAAATATCCTTGAAGACCAAAGGCAGATCTTCTTGATAGGCATAGCGTAGGGATTTGATCTCGATCTTGCCGGTGATACGCTCAATCGTCATATCCGCTTCGCTGTCATCAATCTCCGGAACCTCGGCAAAGATCTTGTTCAGACGCTTGAGAGAAGCCGTGCCTCTTTGGTACATATCCACGATCCAGCCGATGGCGACCATCGGCCAGACCAGCATACCCAGATATTGGAAGAAGGCAATAAAGCCGCCGATGGTGATATCTCCTCTAATCGCGGCGCGTCCACCAAAGTAAAGCGTGATAATCATCGAGCAAGCGATAATAAAACTCTGGAAGGGATGGAAAAACCCAGCGATCTTGGCCATAGAGATATTTTGCCTCTTATAGACATCTGAGACCTCATCCACTTTCTTGAGCTCGCTTTTTTCCTGAGAGAAGGCTTTGATAATGCGAATCCCGGAGATGCTTTCCTGAATCTTGCCACTCATTGCGGCAAAACTCTCCTGCACCTGAGCAAATTTCTTGTGCATGCGTTTGCCAAAGTAGCCGATGGTAAAAGAGAGGAAGGGCATGGGGATGATGGCGAGCAGGGTGAGTCGCAGGTCTATCGAGACCATAAAGGAAAAGCTGGCAATCGTCATAAAAACGATATCCATTGCCGCAATCAAGCCCATCCCTAAAAGCATCCGTACCGATTGCAGATCGTTGGTGGCATAAGCCATCAGATCACCGGTCTTGCTTTTGTTAAAATAGTTTTGGGAGAGCTTGAGCAGGTGGTTATAGAAATCCTGCCGCAGACTCTGCTCGATGCGGTGCGAATTGCCAATGATCAGGGTGCGCCAAAAATAGCGCAATACCATTACCGCCAAGGCCAGCCCGATGATCAATAAAGCAATCCAGAATAAACCTTGTTGATCAATCCTGCGCATTTGGATGTTATCAATGGCATATTGCATTACCTTGGGAGTGATCAATTGCACTACATCCACCAAAATCAGCATGATGATGCCACCGATAATTTGCTTGTAACTCTTCTTCAGATAGGGAAGAATCGTATCAAAAGTCCGCATATTCTTCTTCTTTGTATCCTTCAATGATTATTTTCCGATGTATAGCCGCTTACTCTTTCAGCGATATATCACGCCAATTTGATTTGGGGTTGCTTTTTGTCAATCGCTTTGTGTTTTTTTTTGGGGTTAACCAAGCTACATGGAGACTGTTCAAATATCCGTTATGCGTTATCCGTTATGGGTTATACACACTGCGATGGTCTCACACAGATTACACGGATTTCACAGATTTGGGTTATGGGTTATACATATAGCGAAGGTCTCACACAGATTACACGGATTTCACAGATTTGGGTT
>JARRCD010000011.1 GCA_029982875.1 Candidatus Cloacimonadota bacterium
CTGCTTTCTGGAGAGCCGTATGCGGGAGAATCGCACGTACGGTTCGGAGGGAGGGGAGCCCAGTAATGGATCGCTCCCCTACCCCTATTTAGATAGCATCCCGTAAGGCGCCCCCATCATCCCGGAGTCCTATCGGGACAGCATTATTTATCTACCCTTGGTTGGGCTCATGGACCTATCACATTGCTGATTTTTTGGGAAAATACCGAAGCTGCTTTATATTGTAATTATAACGGTTATAAAGGAGCAACAACATGATGAAGCTAAAAACTTTACCCGAAGCCTATGCCAAAGTTCACATCCCTTCAAAGGTCGCTTTGGCGGTTACTAAAAAACCAGACGGCAAGTTCAATCTTATTACTTTGGAGTGGTTCATGCGCACCTCAATCGCTCCCCCTATGTTTGCTATATCCATTGGCCAAACTCGCTATTCTCATGCTTGTCTGCAGGAAAATCGCTATTTCAATCTGGTATTTCCCAGCCTCAAAAACAAAGAACTGCTCACTTTATCCGGATCACAGAGTGGGCGAGAAATAGATAAATTCAGGGTGGGGGAAGTGGAATACATCCCCGGCAAACTGCAAAAATATCCAATTATCACCTCGGCTGTGGCATGTTTTGAATGTGAGGTCGTTACCCAGGTAAAAAGTGGAGACCATACTATTTTTGTAGGAGAGGTGAAGTACAACTGGCTGAATTCGGAGGAAGAGTTCTTTTATTTTGATAAGAAATGACAGTGGAGAATATCCTTAAGTCCAGTATCAGAATCGCTGCTGCCAGTAGCTAAAGCATACCGGGAATCATCTTGTTCCTGCAATGCTCCCTATGATTACGGTGACTGAAGCACATCGCCTTCCATCTTGCCTATTAATGTATACGGGCGGATTCTTGATTTGGATTATATGACTGAACTGAAGAATAGCAATTATAAGCTAACTGCCCAAAACTGTTGCTTGGGGGTCGTAGTTGATTTGAATTTGAGATTAAGTCCTGATCAAGTCCTGAACAGGAGTTAATCCGGACTTGAACCTGAGTTGAGAGCGAATTTGGCAAAAGTAAGTGAAGTGTGAGTGGATTGGTCAGGAAAGTCAAAGGGTCTGCAGATTTGCGCTATTTGCGCTGTGAGGAGACCTCGGGGTCAGATTGATTGCTGCAAATAGCAGAGCTGGAAAGGCTGCTCTTTGTTCACCAAAAGAATCGCTATTCGGCTAACTATAGCCAGGGGATAAGATTTAATGCGGATTCTGCTCCCAAGACCGACCACAGCACTGTAGTAAAGGCAATGAAGGTACCGAAGGCAAAGCCTTGCTCTTTACGACGCACAAAGATCAGGAAATAGATGATGCCCAATACAGCCGAGATGAGGATCATATAGGGCATACTCAAAAGCCCGAAGAATGCGGCTATTGCCGTTAGCAACCAGATATCTCCTCCTCCGATCCCATCAACCTTGCGGGCAAGGCGATAAGCGTAGGCTAAGAAAACCAAGAAAGCAAAGATGATGCCGGAGGAAATCAGGGCATTGAAGATACCTACGTCATTGCCCGGGATCAGGGCAAAGATCAGTCCCAAAGGGATTAGCGGGATAGAGAGTGTGTGGGGGATAATCTGATGAAAAGCATCGATAAAGAATATCGGAATCATGAACATGCACAAGAGGGCATATTTGAGAAAGAGAATGTTCAGCAGACCATATTGTAAAAATACCAGGATCAGGATTAGCGGAGTGATGACTTCCACCAAAAGGTGATGCCAGTGAATCGGAGCTTTGCAGTATTTACATTTACCGCCCAGGGCAAGATAGCTGATGATCGGGATATTCAGATAAAAGGGGATGGGTTTATTACAATTGGCACAATGCGAAGCGGGGAAGACAATGGATTCCTTGCGGGGGAGGCGGTAGATCAAGACATTAAAAAAGCTGCCCAAGGTAGCACCTAAGACAGCCAAAAGAATGATTATTATAGTATTCAATTGAGGGCTATCTCCTTACCATTTTTCATACCAAGCACGAGAAGGATGCAATAATCCTTGACTCATTTTGATTTCAAAGGTCATGGAATCACTGGGACGGTAACGCAACGAAAACTCGGGCAAGACCTTGCTGTCATTATCGTCATTGAGGCTAAAACTCTGCTGCGTCTTCATCGAGCCAAAATTCACAAAGTTCAGATCCAGGTCCAACTCCAGCTTGGGGGTAAATTGATATTTCATGTGATTGGTATAACGCGATAGATAGTATCCGCTGCCCGCAGAGCTGGTTCCTGCTTCAAAGCCCATAGAGTGGGACATTGAAAGGTTGTTTAGAGCAGAACTCTGCAATGTAAAGGGATTAAAATCCGGACGTGGTATATCATATTGAGCCATCAAAGGCAGGATGGCTACCGTCATAATCAGAGCAATAAGTAGATTCTTCATTTGGAAACTCCTTTGAAGCTTTCTAGGAGACAAGATAGCGCAACGGCCAATTTCCGTCAAGTATAAAAGTCTGTCATGATCTTTCCCAGATTCTGCATACCCTTATCTATCTGTGTCAAAGAAGAATAGCTAAAGTTTAATCTGAGACAATTGTTCTGTTCCTGACCGGCGGGATAGAACTTGCTGCCTGGGATAAAGGTGACCTTGTGAGCTTTTGCCGTATCAAAGAGCAGGTCGGCAGACATATCCTGAGGCAGCCATAGCCAGGTGAAAATGCCTCCTTGCGGTTTGCTATATTGGATGTATGCCGGCAGATGCTCAGACATCGCAGTTAGCATCTTGTCCAGATAGGGACGGTAAAAATCCTGAATGAATTGCAAATGGGGTTCCATGTATCCCTCGGCCAGAAAATGGGCAACTACCCGCTGAGAGATATTGTCCGGTGAGATATTCACTTTTTGTTGCCAGGAGCACATTCTCTCGATCAAGGTCTTGCTGCCTTTGACAAAGGCTAAACGCAGGCCGGGTCCTAAGATCTTGGAAAAAGATACCACTTCCGTGACAATCTCGGTGTTGTTGTATTCTTCAAAGGCTATCCGGAAGAGGGTGGGAATGGCTTCGCCGCTGTATCTGAGGCGAGAATAGGGGTTATCCTCCAAAATGGGAATATTCATGGCGAGTGCGTATTCGATGAGATCCTTACGGCGCTGATAGGCCATCGTGATGCCGGCAGGATTGTGAAAATCCGGAATTGTATAGATAAACTTGACCTTCTTCCCTGCAGATTGCAGCTCATGCACCTTGTCTTGCAGGACAGTAAGGCTGATGCCCTCTTTATCCAGCGGAATTCCGCAGAGCTCGGCGCCTAAGGCATCAAAAGCAACCAGAGAACCGAGAAAGCTGGGAGCTTCACAGATGATTACATCCCCCGGATCCAGCAAAGCGCTGGTCATATAAAAGATGGCATTGGTAGCACCGGCAGTGATCAATATCTGCTCTGGGGAGAGGTCATATCCTTCCCATTTGAGTAATTCCTCTTTGAGCAAAGGATCTCCCTCGCTGGCGCCGTATTGCAAAATCTGCTCACCTTCGTTGAGCACAACATCGGCATAAAGCTTGCTCAGGGTTTCGCGGGGGAAAGTCTTGGGAGAGGGAAATCCTCCGGCAAATGAAATCAAATCCGGAATATTTCTGGTGCTTGCCACCAATTCCCGGATCAGCGATGATTTCATGTTTTTGGTAGCTTTTGATAGCTTTTGACTAATCATCTTTTCGTCCTTTATATATCTTATTTTATTACGATATGAATGGCCCTAAGAGCTAACTTTGCTATTGCTCTCAAAGCCAATTAGCAGGGGGTATAGATGCTATGGGAGTATCTGCTCAGGGATAAATGCGATAGATCATCCGGGGGAAGGGAATGGTTTCACGGATATGATGAACACCACTCATCCAGGTGATGAGCCTTTCCAATCCGATCCCGAATCCACTATGCGGCACAGATCCGTATTTTCGGAGGTCCAAAAACCATTGATAGGCTTCCAAATCCATGTTTTCCGCTTGCATGCGGGAGAGAAGCTGGTCATAATCATCTTCACGTTGACTGCCTCCGATGATTTCCCCAAAACCTTCGGGAGCGATGAGATCGCTGCCCAAAACGAGATTATCATCATCAGGATCGCGCTTCATATAAAAAGCCTTAATCTGCTTTGGCCATTTCTCGATGAAGATCGGGACCTGCGAACCTTCGGTAATGAGAGTTTCATCTGCCGCTCCCAGATCATCATTGTGGCCGATCTCACTACCTTTTGAGCGCAGATGCTCTACGGCTTCATAATGAGTCATACGCTTAAAAGGCGCATCAGCAGCTTGCAGAGCAGATTTATCTCGTTCCAGGATATCCAGCTCCTTGTCACATTTAGCTAAAACGGTGCGGATCACATGACGGATCAGATTTTCTTGTATATCCATGTTCTCAGTATGTTCCACATAAGCTGCTTCGGCATCCATCATCCAAAACTCGGTGAGGTGCTTTCTGGTTTTGGAGCGCTCGGCTCGGAATACGGGGCCAAAATCATATACCCTTCCCAAACTCATGATGCCTGTTTCCAGATACAATTGACCGGATTGAGAGAGATATGCTTTGCCTTCATCAAAGTATTCCAGCTCAAAAAGAGTGGTGGTGCCTTCACAGGCATTGGGGGTCAGGATGGGGGAATCAAAGCGGAAGAAGCCGTGATCATTCAGATATTCACAGATAGCGTAATAGACGGTATGCCGGATGCGCAGAAGCGCCCATTGCTTGGTGCTGCGCAGCCAAAGATGGCGGTGAGAGAGCAGGAAGTCCGGGCCGTGTTCTTTCTTGCTGATAGGATAGTTTTCAGCGATCTGCAACACTTGCACACTGCTCACGCTCAGCTCGTATTCACCAGTCTTTTTTTGGTGTTTTTGGGGGACTCCGGTTAAGATCACACTGGATTCCAGGGTCAGACGTTTAGCTTCTTCAAAGGCTTGTTCTCCCATTTCTGGCTTGAATGCTACAGCCTGAATCTCGGCAGAGCCATCGCGAAAGATGATGAAGAGTAGCTTGCCACTGCTTCGGATATTGCGTACCCATCCCTTTAGCCGTACTTCCTGGCCGAGATATTGGGCGATGTCTTTTACAAATATATCTTGCATTATCTTACCTAAGGTTGATGTTTTTTAGCTGCTGGTCAATGATGCCGATGATGCGCATTGCTACTTCCAGCGCTTTAGTCCCTGCCATGCCGTCCACTATCGGTTTAGTATCCGTGATAATGGCATTTACCCAAGATTCCAACTCCAGTGTGAGTGCATCTTTAGGCCCATCCGGGCAGTCATAGAAGCTCTGATCTACCAGCTTTTCCGGGTCAATATCGGTTGCGCCCATCATGATCTTGGGGAGGTATTTCATGAGCTTGGGGCTCTTTCTGATCACCTTGGCCTGTTTGCTCTGAAAATCCAAGGTTATATAGCTATCTTTCTGGAAAAAACGTATCTTTCGTTCCAGTTTGAGCGAAACTCTGGAGCTGGTGACATTGGCAATAGCTCCATTTTCAAATTCGATGCGGGCATTGGCGATGTCGATGCTTTTGGTAAAGAGCCCGATGCCACTGGCATGGATATCTTTGATGGGGCTGTTTACAAAGCTTAGGATCAGATCAATATCATGGATCATCACATCCAAAACCACCGGGACGTCGGTGCCACGTTTGTGAAAGGTAGAAATCCGGGTGGATTCTATAAACAAAGGGTCCTTGATCTCGCTTTCTACCCTCATGATCACGGGATTAAAGCGCTCGATATGGCCAACTTGAATCTTGAGTTTCCGCTTTTCTGCCAATTCCAGAAGCGTATATGCCTCTTCCAGCTTGCTCGTGATAGGCTTTTCCAGAAAGATATGCTTTCCTGCTTGGAGCGCTTGTTCGGCCAGCTTAAAATGCGCAGAAGTGGTGGCAGCGATATCTACGGCATCGCAAGATGCCAGCAAGGCTTCATAAGAATCAAATCTTGAGGCATCCAGCTGCTTTGCTATTCTCTTTGCCCGGCTGGTATCCTGATCATAGATACCGGCTAAAGTGGCATTGTCCATAGCCTGAAACTTGCTGGCATGATGCTGTCCTAAATGCCCCACGCCCACTACACCAATTTTGAGCATATCCAAGCCTATTTCTTGAGTTTGGCAGAGACTTTTTCGATCATATCTTTGGTCATGCTATCAAGATCAAATTCCGGTTTCCAGCCCCATTCACTCCGAGCAGCACTATCATCCATGCTGTTTGGCCAGCTATCAGCTATAGCTTGCTTAACGGGGTCTACCTTGTAATCAAGCCTGAACTCCGGAATGTATTTGCGAATGGCAGCAGCTATCATCTCGGGATCAAAGCTCATGGCGGTAACGTTGAAACAATTTCTATGCACAAGCTTGGCAGGATCGGCTTCCATGAGCTCCACCGCACTGCGTAAGGCATCTGGCATATACATCATATCCAAGAAAGTCCCGGCCGATAAATTTGAGGTATAGCTCTTGGTTTTGATCGCTTCATAATAGATCTCTACTGCGTAATCTGTGGTGCCACCGCCGGGTAAGGTCACATTTGAAATGATGCCGGGGTATCTTAAGCCACGTGCATCCACCCCGTACTTGAGGTAGTAATAATCACCCAAAAGCTCGCCTGCCACTTTGGAGATACCATAAATCGTGGTAGGGCGCATGATGGTATCCTGAGGAGTCTGATCCTGAGGAGTGCTGGGACCAAAAGCCCCGATGGAGGATGGTGTAAAGACCGCACCTCTTACATCCTTCATGATCTCCAGGCAGTTAAAGGTAGTTTCCATGTTGATCCTCCAGCTCAAGGTGGGATTTGCCTCGCCTTTGGCAGAAAGCACAGCTACCAGGTTAAAGATCGTATCGATATCATATTTCTTCACTGCTTCATACATCGAGTCTTTGTTGATGGCATCCATTTGCACAGCTGGACCTGACTCCTTGATCTCTTGAAGCAGGGGAGTGCGATTGAAAGTAGCAATGACATGGTTTTCACCGTAGATTTTTCTGAGATAAGGCACTAATTCCGAACCAATCTGTCCGGCTGCACCCAGCACGAGTATGTTTTTCATATTGTGACTCCTATTGCGATATCTTTTATGATACACGCTTTTTAGCCTCTGGTAACTTGTCAATGATTATTCAATCTGGAAGCTACTTTGCGGGCTTGCAAGCCAAATAAAATGCTTTGCAAAACGTCCCAGCTGATTACACTATCCATAAAAGCAATAATATGAGAGGAGATTATGTCAATTAAAGAAGACCTTATCAAATCAATCAAAAAGGCTATGCAGGGAGAGATGGACAGCGTTAACCTCTATCAAAACGCTGCCGAGCATAGCACAGATTCCGAAGTAAAGGAATTTTTCCTGACCAGAAGAGAAGAGGAACGCAAGCATTATAACTATCTTTTGGATTATTACCAGCAGCTTAGCAATGAGCTCCAACCCGCTGATATCAGCAGTGAATTGATGAAAGAAAATCTGGAGAAAAGCATCTTCTCAGATTCCTTTGTGAAAAGAATCGGAGAGGATCAAGTTCTCTTTTCTGCCATATCAACCGCCTTGCTTTTGGAGAAAGATGCGATTGATTATTATCGCAAGTGCGAGAAAGAGACCGAACTCGCGTCCATGAAATCGTTCTTTGGCATATTGGTGAAGTGGGAAATGAAGCATTATGATGAATTGGCTCAAATCCAAAAGGATGCAGAACGCTACTACTGGCAAGTAAACAGCTTTGAACCCTTCTAAATGATTAGTAAAATTGAGACAATACGCTCAGGCTCTTCAGCTTGAGCGTTTGTCTTTGATGGGCAGAATAGTAAGCCAAAAAGAGCTGATTGAGCTCAGCAATATCTTCCCGATTGAGCTTGAGTGTCTTGAGGTGCTTGCCTATTTCAGGGAGCAATATTAGCACCTTTTGGGACATGGGACGCAAGCTCTGATAATGATTCTCAGGGGGCAGGCTTTGCAAACATTGAGCACAGATCAATTCTCCCACGGCATTCATGGCCACTGGGTCGGCAGTGCTGTTGCATATAGCGCAGTGCTCAATTCTCATGCCTATGCCCATCATCTTAAATATGCGCTGCAGCAAGCGCCAGAAAATCAGGATGCCATTAGATTCCACTTTCCTGAGATAGAGCAGGTATTCCCGCAGTAAAGTGTAATAGTGTGTTGCCTCAGAGCTTGGAATAATGATCTTTAAGAGCAATTCAGCTCCACATTCAGCTGCTGCCCAAGTAGCGGCATTGGGATAGCTGGAAAAGTCCTGCAAGGCATTTGCTTCTTTGAGCAGATAGAGTCCATCTTCCTTAGGCTCGTAGAGGGTAAACTCGTATTCCCAAAATCTAAGCAAAGGATCTGCCTTTTTACGCCATCCTTTAGCCAAGATTGAGATCTGTGCTCTATCCCAGGTCAAGGCTTTGATAACGATGCTGGATTCACTATAGGGGATTATGCTCAGCACCAGAGCTATACTATCTATCACTTTCCCAGTTCCTTTTTGATCTGCCGCAAGTCTTTAGGATTGGCAAAGACACTTTTGTAATTCGTATAAGTAACGAATCCGGCAGCACTGCCTTTGGGTTTGCGGACATAACGGATTTGCGTATAATCCACTGGCACGTTCACGGAAAACTTCGCTTGGGAATACCAAGCGGCCAGTGAGCAGCAGATATCTATTAGTTCATTAGTGATATTCTGTTTTTTGAGATTTCTAAGTAAGACATGTGCGCCCCGATAGATGCGGCTATGAAACCACCAGTCCTGCGGCTTACCGAGCTTAGTAGTAATGAGGTCGTTTTCTTTCGCTTTGCGTCCGATATAGATGTGCCAATCATCGCTATATCTGAATTGCAGTATTCTATCTATCTGGTTGATTTTGGGGGTCATAGAGCCCGATCTGGGGCGGAGCTGAAGGTCTACGTTTTCTTGATTAAGTACTCTTTGGAGAAGTTTTTCAACGGCTTCGATTTCTGCCATAGTGCGTGCGATATTGATGCCGATAATGGATAGTCCGCTTTTGGCTTTCTGATATTTCTTAATATAGTGATTCAGATTTTGCTGCGGGCTTTTATCACTCAAGAGAGGAACTGATATTTGCTTTAATTCAGGATCAAGATAGTTTGTGGTAATCAGCTCTGTTTGTCCCGGTTTGATGCTCTGCATATTTGGTTTGATGGCTTCAGCGCAAGCGTGATAGTACTCAGCTTTTTCGGCATTGGCAAGATCTTGTTTTTGGCTTTCCAGCTTTTTCTTAAGACGTGCTATCTCTTTTTCCAGCACCTTTTGTTTTATGGCCAATTCAGAAGCTTTTTGCTGTGGCTTCAAAATCTTCTGATGTCGCTGGAAAAAATACTCATTGAGCGTATTGGCGTGGCTATCTTCCGGAATCTTGACCTGCTCACGCTGATCGGGAATAAAGCTGGTCTGGGGTGGATAATAAGGTTGATTTGCCAAGACCATGCGCATGGGGTTTTCCGCCAGAGAATATTTATAAAGGGCATCCTGGATCAAGCCCGTATCTTTGCGGATCAGGATCACATTGGGTTTGGGCGGCATCAATTCGCAGAGTAATTGATAGTCCTTACTCTCTCCATAGATATCCTTATGATGTAGATCGAGATGGATGATACGATCATCCGGACTGATGCTGATATCTATAATCCGGCTATTGCGCAGGTTTCTCCAGATTTCATGAGCTTCAGATGGGATGCTGCACTCTTGCAGATGGTAAATGAAGCTATCGCGGGGACTGAGCACAAAGACCAAAACACCTTGTTGAATCAAGCTAAGGTACATTGAGTCTTGATAAATATGGATACTATCTATTGCTGCGTTCAGATCCGCATTTTCTTCTACCCATTTTGCCAGATAAACATATTTCATATTCCCATCTTTTCCTTTATTTGCCTTGACACAAAGGCCATATATTTTTGAGATGACATTCATAGAAAAACGTATTAGGAGTCAAGTATGAAAAAAACTCAAATCATAATAATCATCATACTGGCAGCTTTGGCCATTGTATTTGGTGTGGTGTGGATAAACGCCGCCCAAAAGAACAAGGCGCTTGCTCAAGCCAATGATGATCTCAAGAAACTATATGAATCATCCACCGAGACTATTGGAGAGATCCAAAGCTCTCTGGAATCTCTGGATGAAGATCTTTCTGGACAACTCTTTACGCAATCTGAGATCCCGGACTTGTCTCCTGAAGACCGTAGAGAACGCATCATCAGTTCCATTGCCAATATGCGGGAACAGATTGAAGCGGACAAAAAGAAAATTGCCCAATTGGAGGCTCAATTAGCCAGCTCCCGTACCCAATTGCGAGGCGTGCAGCAGATTGTTGAGAGACTTAAAAGCTCTATCGAAGAAAAAGAAACAATCATGGCAGAGCTTCAGGATCGCATGGGCATTATGACGGAGACCATAGAGGAAGAGCGGCGTATGGCTCAGATGGAGATTGCAACCCGTGAGCAAACCATTCAAGAAAAGGAAGAAGCCTTGGATGAAGCTTCCTGGGAAGCAAATACAATCTACTACACCGTAGGTAAACGCAGTGAGCTAATGGAACAGGGAGTTATAGACCGCAAGGGCGGAATCCTTGGGATTGGCAGAGTTACCCTTGTCGCAAAGAGTCTGGAGACCGAAGATTTTAATGAGATCAATCTACTCGAAACCTCCGAGATCAGATTCCCCGTTACCAAAAAAGGTTATAGCATCCTTTCCAACCACATAGCCACTACCTATGAAGTGGAAAAAGTAGAGGACGAGTATATTTTGACAGTCACCGATCCGGAAAACTTCCGCAAGCAGAAGTTTTTGGTGATTGAGCTCTTATAACACGTTAACTATCAAAAGATAAAAGCCCCGTTGACGGGGCTTTTTTATTAGCTGATAAGAGCGGGCAACTAAACCCTCGAATTAGTATGGCATTGTTTTATATATAGGATAGCACCTTATTTGCCTTGTAGATGAAACTCTTGAGTTCGTCTCCGCTGAATGGCTTTTGTTCCAATAATGAGAGATCGTGGATATAGGAGCAGAGGGTATTCACTTCTTCGGTCTTGCCTTTTTGATCAAGTTTCAGAATCTTCTGAATCACATCATTCTCGGGATTCACTACCAGGGAGTGATTCTTCAGCATATCCGAGCCTCCGCCCATACGTGAAACCATATCCATGTCGTGCCAGCGGCGCATAAACTCGTTAAATACGATGATGCCGGGGATTTCTTTGGTCTTTAGGTTCTTGACTTCCACTTTGAGCTCGGTATAGGCATGATTTTGCAGTTCTTCCATAGCTTCTGGACCCAATTCTTCTGTAACTTCTTCGGGCAGATCCAGCAAGTTGATCAGGGTCTGTTCATCTTTTTGCACTTGATATTTGGAAAGAGCAGTGACAGCTTTGGGATACTTTTTGAAAAAGTCCTTCAGGCTTTCCTTGCTGAAGGAAGCTTCGACTTTTTGCCCCAGAGCATTATAAAATAGCTTTTTAAGGTGATCCATATCCTTTTTTGTTATAGCCTTGCTTTCCTGATTTACCAGGATGTCATTTACTTCGCTATCCACTCGGATAAATTCCACCTTATCCAATTTCCCTTCCAATCTCTGATACAAATGAACGTCTAAGGGAGAGGTCTGGTAAATCACCTCCAGTCCTTGTTCCTTCATCAGATTCAAGTAACTCACCTGAGTATCCTCGCTCGCGGCATACCAGATTTTGGTATTTTCTTCGGAATTTGCAGCAGCATTGCGTTGCTTATATTCTTCCACCGTGAGATAATCTCCACTGGCAGTTTTAAATATAGCGATATCCTTCATTGCTTCAAAGAAATCGTCTTCCTTGAGCATGCCAAACTTGATAAAGGTATTGATATCTTCCCAATATTCCTCATACTTTTTGCGGTCTTCTTTGAAAGTATTCTGGAAATGATCAGCCACTTTTTTGATGATATATTTGGATATCTTCTGCACATGAGCGTCGTTTTGCAAGAAACTGCGGGATACATTCAAAGGGATATCCGGGATATCGATGCCTCCTTTGAGCAGCAAGAGAAATTCGGGGATGAGGTCTTCCAGATTGTCTGCCACAAAGACGTTGTTGCAATAGAGTTTGACCTCACCCTTAAAGAATTCCGGTTCATTGCGGAGCTTGGGAAAATACAGTATCCCTTTGAGGTTGAAGGGGAAATCTACATTCAAATGAATCCAAAAAACCGGATCCTTGTAATCGTGAAAGACTTGTTTGTAAAATTCGATGTACTCCTCATCCTTCACCTCCGCCGGTTTACGATTCCACAATGCTTCCAATTGATTTACCTGTTTGTCTTCAAACATGATGGGAACAGGCATGAAATTGCAGTAGCGCTCCAGAATATCCTTGATCTTGGCACTATCGGCGTAATCCTTGGAATCCTCATTAAAATACAAGGTGACAGTGGTACCTGCTTCCTTGCGTTTCCCATCCATCATGGTATATTCGGTGCTGCCATCACATTCCCAAAAAGCTGCTTTACTACCTTCTGCTACAGAAAGAGAATCGATGGTGACTTTATCCGCCACCATAAATGAGGAATAAAATCCAAGACCAAAATGCCCGATGATATTGCTCTGAACGTCTTTGAACTTGTTTATAAATTCCTCTGCTCCGGAAAAAGCTATCTGATTGATATATTTCTTGATCTCTTCGGCGGTCATCCCGATACCGGTGTCTATCACCTCAAGAGTTTTCTTGCCTTTATCCAGCTTGACCTCGATCTTCATATCTTCTGCTTTATAATCGGGATCTATATACTTACGTTTAGATATAGCATCGACAGCGTTTGAGATCAATTCCCGCAGGAAGATGTCATGCTGCGAATAGAGCCATTTCTTGATGATGGGAAAGATGTTCTCAGTATGGATACTGAGTGCCCCGGTTTCTTTTTTCTTCGTAGCCATGCTCATAAACTCCTTTATTGATTTGTTTCTGTGGATAAATTAAGCAAGACGTATAATCTGTCAAGTACTTTTTAGCAGTCCAAGAAGATGACTGCTAAAATGACCCTTCAAAAAGCACAACCATCTTCAGCCGCTTTCCTTTATTCGCGAACTGGACATAAACTCGGGATTGAGTCCTGATGCTCTCCTGAACAGGACTTAATCAGGACTTATAGCTGAGTTCTGATAGAATTTCAAAGGAGTATGAGGAAGGATAGGGGAAGAAAAATCAGGACCTAACTTAATACAGCTGTTATTTAAAAGAGTAGTAGTTAACTCCTGAGGCCAAAAACCTAAATCTTAAGCACTCCAACTTTGATCAAGAAGTGAATTTTCGCCGCTTTAACGACGATTTCCTGTAAGTCAAGGGCCTGATCCAAGTCTTCAGCAAAGGTAAGCAAGCCATGTCCGTTCCAGATCAGAGCAGATTGATCTTGCAGAGCTTTTAAGCTGGCTTGGCAGAGTTCGAGGGAGCCAGGCGGAAGCGGAGGGCAGAGGGCAATTCCTTGGGGCAGATATAGGGATATTTCGGGCAAGATGCGGGCCAAGTGGTCGTTGAGCAGTTCTGGGGTGGAGGAGATTTTTTCAGCAGCCAGGGCAATGATTTCCGCTGGATGGGTGTGAAGGATCACGTTGAATCTGGGATTATGCAATTGCAGGCATCGATGGCTGACCCATTCGCTTGTAGCTTTGGCATAGGCGGGAAAGCAGCGGTCATGCTCAGCTTCAGTACGGATCAAGAGCAGGTTATCGCGGGGCTTGAGAGCGGTTTGCCGATATCTGCTCCCAGCGCGGGAGACGAGGTAGTATCTTACCTGAGCAGGATCGCTTGCTTGGAGCAGGTCTGTAACATCAACGCTGAGATTGCCGGCATTAGCCTCAGCCCATCCATAGGAATGAATCAAGGCTGCTATTTCGCTGATCTTGTCTATCAACTCGTCAAAGACAGGATGGTATAGATCAATCATATCTTTTCCTTGGCCAGGCTATCGTTTACCACTATTTCTATATCACGGTAATTGACTTTACCGCTTGCCATTATGGGGATATCTTCTTTGCGCATGAAGCTGGCAATCAGCATCTTGGAATATGTGTAATCTGTCATAATGGCTTTATCATAGACCGCAATCAGCTGCGGAAAGCGTTGGGCAGTTTGGAAGCATTTCTGCTGAAGTTGTAACATATTAAGTCTTTATTTTATTAGATGTAACCAGTCGCCCAGCAAAAAATCCAATCTGCCGATCAATAGAGAAATACGCGCCATCACGGTATAACCAAATGTAGCACCGAAACTTACCATCAAAAACCAGATGCCGATTTTGGAAGGAACAGCCGAGAGGCCTTCCTGCTTTTTGCTGAAATAAAAGAAGTATATCCCGCAAATTGTTCCTATGATAAGCAGCAAATTACCGATGATAACACCGATAGAATCAGCGGCGAAAGGATTGATCATGGTGGCAGTAACTTGCTGCAAGATATCACTCTTCATGTATCTAAGCATGGATATACCTGCGGTAGTCCCGACCATGATCGATATCGGATAGCGGCTGATCCATTGCGTCTTGGGAAATATGCGCATTAACATCATTACGCCTAAAGCTGCCGGGATGATTAGGATAACATTATTAGAGAAATCTCCAATTAACTTGGAAAAAAGATTGGGAATCATGATCGAATAGATGATATATACTAACCAATATGCAGCCGAAAGACCAACAAAGACCTGTTCAGAAAATTTATAGAAAGGATTGTCTTTGTATAAAAAGCTAAAGATGCACAAGGTGAAAAAGGCAGCCAACCAGATTCCGATAGTAGTCATTGTGCTGATCATTATTTCTTTCTCCTTTTTTCGGTATAAGCCTTGATATTGCCAAGACCGATAAAGATCAGAATGAGAAGATGAGCCACAGATTGAGAATCCATCTTGGTGGTGGCACTGCCGAGTCTGCCGATCAGGCTTTCATATTCACTGGCGGCTTTGAGACCACCCAAAAGACCGGTTAGCTGACGTTGTTCATTTACATAAGGGAAAAATCCCGGTGCGCTTACTGCTGTGCATCCGCCCGTGACAGGCACATTATAAGAATCTCTGGCCACCATCATCCACTCCTTAAGGCCGGGAACGCCGCTGGATAAGGAACTTACGTAGGCAATATCCTTGAGCCGGCGGACATTGCTAAGTAAGGGGATTTCTTCATAAGGGGTATTACGCGTGTCTTGGGGGAAGACCTCTCTCAGATCTCTGCCCATAGCTTGAATAGTGACCATTCCGCCAACTTTGTAGCCCAGATTCACATAGTCAATGCCACGTTGCTTGGCAGGATAATTGAGCAGGACTTTTTCGAAAGCTTGTTCCGCCATTTGTACGCCCATCGGCCACAATGCGGTAGCAATCACTTTCTGATTGCGCTTGAAAGCGTGTTCAATCATGGCCTCTCCCATGGGCTGCAACTCGGTCATCGTGGAAGGATCATAATCAAAGGAAATAATTACCACTTCACCTTCTGGGGTAGATTCGATGAGATTATAAGCCATCTCCGTATAGCCGGATACTTCTGTCTTTAGGCCGATGGGGAAGAGCAAGGGTAAGGCAACAGCGATAAAGAGTACCAGATAAATAATTCTGCGTTCTGCAAGCATGGAAAGCTTCATTTGTCACCTCCAAGATAGCTGCGCTCGATTCCCAAAATAATGCGCAGCGAACTTCCTACAATTCCCAGCCCGGCGGAGATGAGAATGGCTCGTTGAGCTGCTGTATTGGGAAATTCCATGATAAAATCAGCTAAATTCGGTATATGCCAAAATTGCCAGCTTTCCGGCAACCACCCGGTAAGCATGGTTCCCATGCTGGTGCGACCGATGATGACAATGATAGCCGTTATCATCAACAGATTGCTTTCTAATCCCCGGATGATAAAAGCGCGGTACGCCGCTGAAGCTATGAAAAAGGCCAAAAGCGAAAATAAAGTAGCAGAGAGCGGCAAATAGGCATTTTCAAAAAGGTAATCAAAGGGTTTGAGCCCTAACCAGGCTGAGATCTGAGCTCCATCTCCCAAAATGCCGGGAGTCTCTCGCATACCCCATAAAAGGCCAAAAGTAAGCATCACAGCAAAACTGATCAAGCCAGCCAGATGATAAGGCCAATTTGGCAGTTTGTTGACTATCTTGTGAGTATTCATGCGGATGAGGCTGATCTGCCCTAAAAGAATGGCAAATCCGGAGATTATCATAAACCAGCCTTCCAAAGTGGATACTATCTGATTGAAGGGACGATGGGGAATGAATTCCGATAACAAGACGATAAAGCCGACTATGAAAGCAAAGATAAGAGGGAGAGACCGTTTCATGTGATAGCTCCAGCGATAAATTCTTTGAGATTTGAGATACCCAGGATTTCCAGGATAACTCCTACTATAATCAGGATGATAAATACCACTTTGCCAAAGTCATGACCCCTAAGACTGCCCAGCTGTTGAGGGTCTTTGGAAAGATAGGCGGACGCGGCAAAAAGCTCTTCTCCTATCAGGGTGTAATCACACGTCACCACAAAGAAAGGTAACTGATGAGCCTGAGCAGTTCCAGCCGTCTGAATAGCGCCGGTAGCAAAGCCTGTTTCTGCTAAAATCAGGGACTCTGCATAAAAGGAACCCATAAAGAAATTTGCCGCCGGCTGTTCGCGCATCATTATGCCATCAATGCCTGCCACAAAACCAAATTGGTCGTCGGTTAGATAAAAGATGTTATCTTCTCTGTAAGCATCGGGTTTCCCAGCTTTGAGATATGCTTCCCGTACCACTTCCCGAGCTGCAGACAGCACCATAGAAAAACGGCAGGGGACGATGATATCGGTGCTGTATTCGGCACTACGCTCCGCTAAGTGACTCAGAATAGTAAGACTGGCGATGGTCTGGATATCGTCCAAATCGCTGATACCGGGGACATAGAGGATGGGCTTTCCCTTTTCGGTAGCACGCCCGATGGCTTCTTCCATGCTATCCAAACCTGCGATTCTACGTATGAAATACTCTTTGCCGTGTTTAGCAGATTGGATATAATAGATTATGGCTACACAAACCATGACTAATAGGATCAAGAAGCCCAGTTTGCCCATATAAAACCATTGTTGCTTAGTAGTTGCCGAGGCGGCGAGGCTGAGACTGTCACCTTTGGAAAAGGCCTGTAATTGGTAATGGTATTTCTGATTCGGCTCCAACTCGTTATCCCGATATGTGGATGTAGAAGCTTCAGAGGAGTGAATTACTTTGAGATTGCCCTCAGCATCGCTGCGACTGATGACCACTTTTTCGATCAGAGGGCTTAGTTCCCAATTAAGATCAATGGATTTACCGTCATCCCAAGCTGTATCGCTGGCTTCAAAACGATTCGCCATCAATACCGTGATGATCACAGTAAAAAAAATAATCAAGATACACTTACGCATAATTTAATCTCCTTTAGGGGAGTATATTGGACCTTATAGGTTCAAGCAAAGCATCAGTTTAGCAGATAAGACTCTGCCCCCGGCGAGGATAAACCACCCGGTTTAGGGATCTATCTTGTTGCCAAGGGTCAAGCTCAGGAATTTACTTTTGCATGGTAGCTTTGATTTTATCCGTATAGGTGATGATTTCTTGCAATTGTTCTTTGCTATATACACCTTCGTGATCGTTGTCGATTACTTTTTTGATGTCCTCTAAAAGGGTGAGAGTCTCTTTGTAAGCATCTTGCTGCGTGATATGAGGTGCGCTGATCTGCTTCATGTTTTGCACAAGGCTGTTGAAGGTGCCCTTTTGTCTGAGGACTTTTGTACGCTCAGCACTATAGTTTTGATGAATCAGCCAGGCTACTCTATTAGCAGCTTCAATCCAGCCGCCAAGCAGCATCATCGTATAGTCATCAAAATTTTCATTCTCCCACAATTTACTTTCCACGTCTGCTTTGTGGAAATCCAGGGCTTTATCAAGCTCTTCCCACTGTTCATTTTCGATCATGGTCTTCATCTGATCACCCAGGCGGTTGACTTCAGATTCCAGTCCCAAAAGAGCCGTAAGATTCATCATTGAAGCAGAGATTTCGCTGAGTTTGGATTTGTTTCTGCCTTTGGCGGCCAGTACTGCATCTGCGGTCAGCAAGCCCAGAGAGAAAGAATTACGCACCTCTTCCTGTTTCGTTTTGTATAAGGTGTCAGGTACGGCAGCAGATATATCTCTTACCTGAATTTTATCCAATACTTCATACACCTGTTTAAATGAAGGTAGTGGGGCAAAGGTGGTAATCTGTTGACTTATTTCAGCATTTGGGCTTTGTTCTGCCTTTTTTTTGCAGGCTACAAACGCCAACATTGTGATCAATAAGACAGCGATAGTAATCCGAATTTTCATGAGTTCACTCCTTTATTCCTTGAAATAAAACTTAAGTTTGATCCATGTGATTAGATTCAGCCCTAAGGCAAAAAGTAAAATCACAAGAGCATTAAAATTCCAGGTACGATAGCGACGAAAATACCCCAGCTTGTAGCTGGAAAGAAATTCATTATGTTCACTATTTAATACTCTGCCATCCATCAGACTAACGGCAGAATTCAAGTAAGCATTGAACATATGATCTGGATTCCATTTTTCTGCTACTGCTGTTTTGGCATAATAAATCTCACTTTGTCGATTCTGATATTCACTTCTATCGATAACAGCATTCTTGTAATCCTGTAAATATGTCAATGCCTTTTTTTCGATTTTTCTGAGAGCGCGGTGGAATTTAGTATTTTTGGCATAGGCGGTAGTAAGTCCTTCGAAGAGCCACCTGGAAGGAATGATCTGCACAATTTCCGGAATCGGGCTTTTTTCCATAATCGTTAGCTCCCGATTCATCCGCTCAAATTCTATGACTGCCCCGCCGAAGATGATCTGAGGTATCAAAATCAAGGGCAGGAAATTGATTATAGCCCGGTTTTCTCGGATAAAAGAAGAAAACATCAAACCCATTGAAGTGCCAATCAATGAGGCCAGGAAGAAATAGCAAATACTGACCAGATGCATTCCTCTGATGTCGAGAATAAGGGAAGCAATGACATGGTATAGAGCAGCTTGCACTAATCCAAAAAAGCAGAGAGTAAGCAGTTTTGAGATCTGATAGCTGCTCATTTTCAGGTTCATCAGACGTTCCCGCAGAATTATTTTGCGTTCGGAGAGGATTTCTTCTATGGAATTTGACAAGCCTAAAAAGATGAAGGCTATGATAGAGACAAAGATATAGATAAAGATATTGTTATTCTCAAAGTATGAATATTGGTTCTTGGGTGCATAACGTAGGATAAACGAGATGATGAGTCCCAAAAGCGGGGCTTCCACGAAAGTGATGATGGTATTGGTTTTGCTACGTAGTTTCATGGTAAAACTGCGGGCCGTGAAGGTCTTGAGGCTAATGATATAAGCCTTGAATCCTAAAGGATTCTTATACCGTTTAGCGCTCGGGAATTCCGGGCTGGGATCCGGGACCTCGCTTTGAATCAATTCATAGAGCATCTTCCGCTTGAATTTATCGCGCCAATATTCGGGAGGGAACTTGCGTTTGGCCTGAACCGTTTTTTGCGTTTGTTCATATACCAGTTGCCCATGCTTATTATATTCGGGATAGGTAATGATATCATAAAAATAGTCTGAGGTCATGAGGTGGCGCTTGGTCTCAATCTCATTGCGTTTGTTGGTAAGTGTACCCAACTCTTCATCAAAATACTCAAAACTATCTGCCGGAGTACCATAATAAGCCAATATCCCGCCCATATCCATCATCATTACCCTATCAAACTTGCGATAGATGGAGCTATTGGGCTGATGAATGGTAAGGATGACTATTTTTCCTTGCTGGCAAAGATTTGCCAAGATCTCTATAATCTGTTCGGCATCGTTGAAGGAAAGGCCGCTGGTGGGTTCATCACATATGATGATGGTAGGCTCAAAGAGCAATTCCAGGGCAATATTGAGCCGTTTACGCTCACCTCCTGAGAGATTTTTGGTCTTAAAATCACCCACGATAGTATCCCGCAGATGACTCAACTTCACCAGATTGAGGATGTTGTTAACTTTTTGTTCCAGCATATTGCGCTGGAGTTTGGGCATTCTTAAGCGCAGGCGGTACCAGAGATTTTCATAGACACTGAGATTAGGATAGAGCAAGTCTTCCTGAGGCACATAGCCCATGTTTTCCAGAAAATAACTGAGGTTTGATAAGATGGGCTTGCCATCAATCAGGATTTGCCCATAGGTAGGAGAGATCTCGGTGGATAGTACTTTGGTTAAAGTAGATTTTCCACATCCGCTTTGACCCAAGATTGCAACCAATTGGCCTTTTTTGACTTCAAATGATACTGAATCCAGCGCCAGCTTGCCATCAGGGAAAAAGTGCTTGATATCGGTTACCGAGAAGGTCTCAATCTCAAAAGGCGTCTCGATGAGATCGTATAAGTCATTGATCCGGTAGTTTCGTTTATTGATCGTGATAATATCTGTATTCAGGTTCAACAGGGTGGGCTGGGAAACTATCTTGCGGTTTATGTATATCCTATATCCCTGTTTGGGTGGTAGTACATAATAGTCTTGCCCTTTGAGCTCGATGCTGGTGATGCTGGCGTCAGATTCTTCTCTGCTGGCCCTAAAAAAGCCCCGCTCATGCAGGATATAAAGCTTCTGGGGGATGTAATCATCCACTCCTATACTGCTTCTGCTTTCGATCAGCATGCCAAGGTGAAAGGGAGCATAGCCACGGATCTGCAAAGTATCATCAAAATATACTTCATAGCGTCTGCCGTGGGACATTTCCTTGCCATTAAGAGCCACCGAGCCGCTGGATACGATAAAGCTGTAATGGTGATTCTTCTTGTGCACAATGAAGTCATAATTCTTCTTTTTGAAGACTATGTCATCCGATTCTTCCCGCAAGTCATACATCTTTTGCAGGCAGGAATAAGGATAATCCCGTCCTCCCAAAGAGATAACAGTATCCGGAATAAGCAAGATTATGCTATTATGATCCGGTACTTGTGAATTGATCAAGACATCACTGCTGGAGGGGACAGATAAAAACAAATAGCGATCGATGGCAAAGATAGCGCATTCATAGGGGCTAAGACGTTCATCACGAAATGATATATCTGCATTATGTCCTGTTCCCCAGACCACATAGTCTGAAAAAACCGAATATCTCAGATGACTGAGATGGTGTCTGCAAGGGATGCTCACAATCTGTTTTTGGTTATTCTCAAAGTGCTCTATCAAAGGTAAAAAGGTATCGGAAGAGATATTCAGACTCTTACTCAGCTCCATGATCTCAGTAAGCTCAGAGACTTCAAAATCTTTTTCAGTCCGTGCCATTATGACCAGAGATTGAAGTAAACGAATCTTATCAAATATGGATAGATAGCGATCCAAATAGGATAGCACATCTTCTATTTTGTATGGAGTTTCGGTGATCTGCTTTACATAGGCTTCCCAAGATACATCCACTTGCGCAAAGAGATTGGTTAGAAGCGAATACAAGATCCCGATCTCGCTGCTGCTGATATCTTCATCACCCTTGAGAGTATAGACATAGAGCCTGGTGACCATATCTATCGTCTTTTTCAGACGATCCTGATCATTACGGATCACAGTGTCAGATTTTAACACAACTTATTCCTGGGGCAGAATCCCTTGCGGACAAAAAAACCATTGATATAGCTCACTTTTTCATAACATTATATTAATCGCTATCTTGGTATACAATCACTACATGTCAAGCAAAAAGATGGCATGGTAACAAAGATTATTTGAAGAGTTTCTTCCATAAATGATACTTCCTCTGAAATGAAGTCGGTCATCAATGCCAGATCCTGAGCTTGATGTACATGAGTTTTGAAGTTTTAAGATTTATTACAGGCAGCACTGATCAAGTCTGCGATATAGCTCATACACCTGATGTTTCCGTTCATAGCGGGCAAGGGCTGGGGAGAGCTCGATCTTTTGGTCACGCGCATCAAAGATTTGGCTCAAACACTCTTTGATCGCGGAGATGGATTCCATGGGGCAAATGCTTTTTATTCCACATTCGGTAAGCAAATCGGCAGCTTCACCGTGCTTGGGTACCAATGCCAGGATAGGGCGAGTAAGGCGCAGATACTCAAAGATCTTGGAAGTAAGGGTACCTTTGGGGCTGCTGCTATTGATGATCAATATCAAAGCATCAGCTTCTTGCATTTTGATTAGGGCGTCATGATGTGAGAGTTGATTATAGACAGATATTCGTTTTTGGATGCCGCTCGCTTGGATTTCCTGATCCACTTCGCGATTGAAACTGCCATAGAGATGGATTCTTAGGTTTTTCGGGATGAGCTTTTCTCTGTCCATTTCTTCGATTGCTTGATAGAGTTGTTTCAGACTGCGGCGTGCATAGATATTGCCAAAATAGCTAAGCGTGAAGAAGTCGCTGGATGGTTTGCTTGGGGGGAGGTCTTGAAAATCTTCTTCATCATGGCCATTAAAAAGGGTAAAGAGTCGGTCTTTGAGAGTGGGATCAAAGTGCTTTGCCAGGTCTTCTCCGATCCCTTTAGTAGCGGATATGATTAGAGCTGCTTTTCTCAGGATACGTTTTTCCCAGCTTCTGGAAATATAGCGATTAAGTGCGCTGCCCATAAGGTCATAATCGGATAGTAGTGTCCAATAATCCCGATAGTCAACCACAAGCGGCAGAGAGAATTCCGTAGCGAGCTTATATGCTCCAATAGTGGAAGAAAAGGGGCCGCAGGAGACAAAAATCAGATCATAGTTCTCATTTCTGAGAGTCTGTCGCCCAGCTTTCAAAAGATGAGGCAGCCAACCGATCTTTTCGTCAATCGGATAGAGATGACGGACAAGCAGTTTCAAGCGCTCAGGGCTTTTTTTATACACGGCATTACTGGCAGCTTTGTTGTTTCCAAATAGCTTGCGCAGCAAAGCCATGGGGTCCCAGCTGGGAGTGCGGATAAGCTTGTGCTCGCGGCACAGTTCCAATAAAGAAGGATCCCAATAAGCATATTCAATCTCGTCTATAGTAAGTAAGGTAATCTGGGCTCCTGCTTCGCTAAGATAGCGTACAGTTTTTAGATTTCTAAGCACGGCAGGCCCTCCCAGAGGAGGGTAAAAGTAGCTGATATATAGTATTTTCATCTAAGGCTCTTGATCAGGGCAAAGAAACCCGCTTCCAGCTTTTCCCAGTTAAACCTGGTCTCAGATATCTCAATACAACGAGCGCTGAAAGCTTGATATTCATCTTTTGGCAAGCGGAGCATCTTGCTGATGGTTTTTGCAATATCCCGGGCTCGATATGAACACAGCTCTCCGAGTTGGTTTACTCCGATGAGGCTCTGCATCAGGGGAGTCTTAATAGTTATCACCGGCAAGCCCGCTGCCAGATATTCGAGTACTTTCAATGGGGTAGCCATGAGCATACGTTTGTTTTTGGGATTGAAGAGCCAAAGGCCAAAGCGTGAGCGCTTGAGCAAAAGCCCGATTTTTTCGGGAGCAATCCATTCCTGATAGTAGATCACGGCATGAAGATTATACCTATCGACGCTCTCAATAAATTTGCTCTCGATATTTGCATCATGAAATTTGCCCAATATCAGGATCTTGAGTTCGGGGAATTCATTTTTCAGCAAAGAGGCACTTTTGAGGATCTTGATGATCCCGCGATCCTTGGTAATACCGCCGATATAGATAAGGTCAAAACGCATGGCGCAGAGCTGAGTCAAAGATCCGGGTGTATCACATTTATAATCCCAGACATGCTTAACCGGAAAGTTTGGCATTACCAGGAGGTTTTTAGCATGCGGATCAGCCGGGAATAGCTGATTAAGGATTTCTTGATTGACGGCTGTAACTGCATCGGCACGCTTTGCCAGAAAGCGCTCAATGGCAAGGTAGATTAGTTTGACAAAGGGCTTGATAGGAATTTTACTGTGCTCGGCATGAGCATCGGCGAAAAACTCATGGACATCGAAGATTATTTTGCATCCGATGTTCTTTCTCAATATCATTCCCACCAGCATTGTAGACGGTTCAATGCACAAAACAAGTTCAGGGGCAAGCTCTTTACACTCTTTGTATAAAAGCGGCAAGGCTTTGATGGGCGAGCTGGCGCTTACTATCCGCTGATAGGGATTGCTATGATCATTGACCATACCGGTTGTCGAAATGATATAGACTTCTCCTAATTGCGTGAGACTGGTTCCCAGCTTGTAGTAGAGCCGAACATCATTGCTCGGATGTGAATTTGTGATGATGCAAGTCTTCATTTGAGCATTTCCTCTTATCCATCGCTTGTTCAGAGAAGATTGTGTCAAGCAAAAACTCATTTTTTGCGATTCTACTCGCATAATATGCAATTTTCCGGATAATCAAATAAAGCTTCTTGGAATCCATACTTGGCAGAAGCTGACTGATATCAGCATCTTATACCGAAGTTCTTGAATCCTTAATAAGAAAAACGGATCAAGAGGTTATCATCATTAATTTTGGGGATAGATTTGAGCGCCCGACAGCCAAAATAAGAAAAAATGTGTTGACTTGAATATATACTCTCAAAAAGGTGTATTTTGGAGCTAAGTATAAGAAATGAAAAGAATTATTATTGCGATTGATGGTCCTGCAGCATCAGGTAAAAGCACCAGTGCGAAGCTTTTGGCACGCAAGCTGGGCTATGTGTATCTGGATACAGGAGCGATGTATCGGGCTTGTGCCCTGGCTGCCCAACAGCAGCAGATTAATATCAATGATATTCAAGCTCTTAGCCGGTTGATGGAGAACATTCGCATTCACATTCAATTCTCTGATCACGGTAATACCATCTGGCTTAATGATGACGACGTCTCCGAGGCGATTCGTGAGCCGGATATCTCTCGTTTGGCATCTGCAATTTCCGCTCATCGAGTTGTTCGCACCAAGATGGTGAAATTGCAGCGGGAGCTGGGCAGAGAAGGTGGAGTGATATTGGATGGCCGGGATATTGGCACCGTTGTATTTCCCCAAGCGGAATTGAAATTCTTTATGATAGCTCCGCTTAAGATTCGCGCGCAAAGGAGATATTTGGAACTCAAAGAAAAGGGGTTGAATCCGGTATTCGAGGATATCTTACAGGATTTGGTAAACCGGGATAAAGCAGATGCCTCCCGTGCTCTTGCTCCCTTGATCCCAGCCGAGGATGCTATTGAGATTGATACAGGAGAACTAACCATTGCAGAACAGGTGGAAAAATTGTATCGCATATATCTGGAAAAGGTGGGCAGTTGATGCAGGTAAGATTGGCAGCTTACTCAGGTTTTTGCTTTGGAGTTCGCCGAGCGATCAAGATGGCCATTGAAGCCAGTAAGGGCACGCAAAAAGTGTATACTTTGGGCGCACTGATCCACAATCCCCAGTTTGTAGCAGAATTGGAAGAACAGGGAATCCTGGCAATGCCCAGAGCTGCTGATATCTCAAACAGCGTTGTGATCATCCGTTCTCATGGTATCACCAAACAAGAATATGAGATTTTAACAAGACAAAACAATACCATCATAGATGCCACTTGTCCTTATGTTAAACGGACCCATGAGATGATCCAGAGTGCGATCAGTGATGGCTATCAGGTTTGCATCTTGGGAGATAAAAATCACCCTGAAGTAATAGGTATGCTCAGTTACAGTGATGACAAAACCATAGTGGTTGCTCCAGGCGAGATTCCTCCTGATTACAATCATAAAAAGATATGCCTGATCTCCCAGACCACGCAAAAGATCCAGGATCTTGCTAAGCTGATTCAAACCATCTTGCCCAAAGTTTTTGAGCTCAAAGTATATAATAGCATTTGCCTGGCAACTACGTACCGGCAAAATGCCGCTTCCATCCTTGCCCGCAACAGCGACTTGATGATCGTAATTGGCGGGCGCACAAGCTCAAATACCAGGATGCTGGCAAGTCTGTGTGCCGAATATTGCCAAACTCAGCATATTGAGACGGAAGATGAATTAGACCCTGACATCATCGCCGGGAAACAAAGAATTGGCTTGGCCGCAGGAGCCAGCACTCCCGCAGATCGCATTGTAAAAGTATATAATAAACTATTGAAAATAAATGGGGAAGAGGGCTTGGCAACAAGCATTCAAAGCATCCCCGTGTTTAAGGAGGAATCATGTTAGATCATGATCAAAACCCAGTCGATCCCGAGATCAAAATCGAAGGTGACGACACAGCGTCGAAATCAACAGAAGTAGAAACAGTGCTCGAAAAGAAAGAAGAGCCGAAACTGGAAGAATCAACATCTGAAATTGACATGAATGGAAACAATGAAGACAATGTAGCAGAGATTCAGGAAGATTCTGAACAGAGTGAAAGGATGGAAGAAAAGCCTGCCGAGCAAGATGCCAAGCCTGAAGAGGAAACAGCATCCGAAGAACCCCAGGCCGAGCTTCTTAATGAGGAAAGCAAGGTAGAATCTGCAGAAACCGCAGATGAAGAGCCAGCGCCGGAGTCGGTAGACAAAGCAAAAGACATAGCCGAGAGCGAAGAACCTGAAGCAGAAACAAAAGATGTAGCCGAGAGCGAAGAACCCGAAGCAGAACTGAGTGCAGAAGAGCTGGAACATAAAGATATGCTCAGTATGTACGAGGAATCATTCTCAAATTTCAAGGTGGGGGAGATTATCGAAGGTACGATAGTGGATGTTTCTGATAAGGAAGTACGAGTGGATATCGGTTTCAAAAGCGAAGGCGTGATCCCCATATCCGAATTTGCCTATAGCGGTGCTCCAGAAAAAAATAGTACCATCAGGGTCTTTATCAACAAAATTGAAAGCGGGGATGGACGCTTGCAGCTTTCCAAAAAGAAGGCTGATTACCAAGAAAACATCCAGCGCATCAAAAAGGCTTTTGAAGAGGGCAGCACTATCCCTGGCGTCATTCGCCGCAGAGTCAAAGGTGGCATGATAGCGGAAGTATTTGGAATCGAGGGTTTCTTGCCCGGTAGCCAGATGTCAATCAAACCCATTCCCAATTTGGATCAATTTATCGGCAAAGATATGCAGTTTAAGGTGGTGAATCTCGATGAAGAACATAGCAATATCATCCTCTCCCGCCGTGCCGTGATGGAAGAAGAAGCAGCTGCAAAACGCGAAGAATTGCTGTCCCGCATTGAAATTGGCTGTGAATTGGAAGGTGAAGTAAAAAACATCACCCAATACGGCGCCTTTATCGATCTCGGGGGCATAGACGGATTGCTCCATCTTACCGATATGTCTTGGGGAAAGCTGAATCATCCTTCTGAAATGCTCGCTATCGGTGACAAAGTGAAAGTTAAAGTGATCAATTTTGATCCTGAAACAAATAAAATATCTCTGGGCCTTAAACAACTCGTTCCCCATCCTTGGGAAAACATCGAAATCAAATATCCGGAAGGCACCCATATCACCGGAAAAGTGATGAGTGTAAAATCCTTTGGTGCCTTTGTAGAACTTGAACCTGGCGTGGAAGGTCTGGTACACATCAGCGAAATGAGCTGGACCAAAAAGATCACTGATGCGCGCAAGATTCTCAAGAATGGCGATACCATCAATGCCATCGTTCTGCAATTGGATAAAGAGAACAAACGCATCTCATTGGGAATGAAGCAAATGGATCCCAATCCCTGGCTCACTATCGAAGAACGCTATCCCATCGGGACGGTACTTAAACGCAAGGTCAAAAGCCTTACTGCCTTTGGTGTTTTCGTAGAAATCGAAGAAGGGATTGACGGCTTGGTGCATATCTCCGATATCAGCTGGACCAAACGTATCTATCACCCTCGGGAAATGTTCCGCAAAGGGCAAGAGATTGAATGTATCATTCTCTCTATTGATAAAGCTCAGCACCGCATCGCCTTAGGCGTAAAACAGCTTACACCTGATCCCTGGGAGACCTTGAATCAAGACCTGCCTGTGAATTCCGAGGTGATTGGTACCATATCAAAGCTGATACCCAAAGGCGTTTTAGTTGATATCCCGCTTAACGAGGATGTGGTAGAAGGATTTATCCCAATTTCTCACCTTTCCATGGCCAAACTTGAACATAGTGAAGATGCTTTCCATGTCGGAGAGCAAATCCCGCTGAAAGTGATCGAACTGGATATGGAAAACAGGAGATTGATCCTTTCTGTAAAGGCTTTCTTCTTCTCTCGTGATCCCAAATTGCAGGAAGAGTACATCGCAATTCACGAACAATATATGCGTGATCGCATAGCTCGAATGCAGAAGAAAAAAGCTGAAAAGCTCCAAAAAGATAGACAAGCTGCTGAAGCCGCTGCCAAAGCCGAAAAGGAAGCCGCTGAAGCTGCAGCTATCGCAGAGGAAGAAGCTGCAAAGGTCGCAGAAGCTGCTGCTATCGCAGAGGAAGAAGCTAAAAAGGCCGCAGAAGAACAAAGCCCGGAAGCTAAAGAAGCTGAAGCAAATCAGGATGAAGAACTTCCGGCTGACACTGAAAAAATAGAAGCTGCGGAACCTGCTCCTGCGCAAGAAACAACTCAGCCCGAAGCAGATGCAGAAGTGAAAACTCCTGGAGAAGAAGAAACCCATGTAGAAGTAGAAACTTCTGAGGAAGAAGAAACCCATGCAGAAGTAGAAACTTCTGAGGAAGAGGAAACCCATGCAGGAGTAGAAACTCCTGAGGAAGAGGAAAAACCTGCAGAAGCGAAAACTCCCGGGGAAGAAGAAACTCATGCAGAAATAGAAACTTCTGAGGAAGATGAAACTCATGTAGAAGTAGAAACTTCTGAGGAAGAAGAAACCCATGCAGAAGTAGAAACTTCTGAGGAAGAAGAAACCCATGCAGAAGTAGAAACTTCTGAGGAAGAGGAAAC
>JARRCD010000112.1 GCA_029982875.1 Candidatus Cloacimonadota bacterium
ACATATACAATAACACCAAGTGGAACTGTTGCCACGCCCACCTTCAATCCTTCTGGTGGGACTTATATTTCTAACCAGAGCGTAAACATCAGCTGTGCTACAAGCGGGGCTACTATTCGCTATACTACCAATGGCAGCGAGCCTACGTCAAGTTCCACAGCGTACAGCAGTCCGATCAGTGTGAGCAGCACAACCACGATCAAGGCGAAGGGTTTCAAGGATGGCTGGACACCAAGTTCTACGGCAAGTGCTACATATACAATAAGTGGTGGCAGTCCGGCAGAGATGGTTCTTGTCCCCGGTGGTACTTTTACCATGGGTAGGACAACGGGTAGTGGTGATAGTGATGAACTTCCTACCCACAGCGTGACCTTGAATTCCTTTTACATGGGAACCTATGAAGTGACGCAAGCGGAGTATGCCCAGTATATGCAACCCAGTTCAAGCTGGACAAGTAACTATGGTCTTGGGGATGATTATCCTGCCTATTATGTTTCCTGGTATGCCATCATCAAGTATTGCAATCTACGCAGCATGGCAGAGGGGCTTACCCCGGTGTATAGTATCTCTGGCTCCACGAATCCTGCCAATTGGGGTAACGTACCAACCTCCTGGAACCTCACCTGGGATGCAGCGATCTGCAATTGGAATGCGAATGGTTACCGTTTGCCCACTGAGGCGGAGTGGGAATATGCCGCACGGGGAGCTACGAACACCCCGGATCATCTCTATAGCGGCTCTGATGACATCAATGCTGTTGCCTGGTATAGCGGCAATAACAGTCCCAATGGCAGCAAACCAGTTGGCACCAAAGCCCCCAATGGCTTGGATCTTTATGACATGAGTGGTAATGTCTATGAATGGTGCTGGGATTGGTATGGCAGCAGCTATTACAGCAGCAGCCCAAGCTCCAATCCGACTGGCCCTGCAAGCGGGTCGCACCGTATGCTACGAGGCGGTTGCTGGAACAGTGGTGCCAGTTACTGCCGGGTTGCGATTCGGAACTGCGCCGCCCCGGACGGCAACAGCGGCATTGTCGGCTTCCGGCTCTGCAGGGCAGTCTTGTAACTTTATAGGTTTCTTACCTTTTTACCTTAAAAAAATGTTTGAAGTGAATACCGAGTTAAGCATAGCCACTGTAGCTCCCCATAGCGAAGCAAGGGAGCGCAGGTGGCTATGTGGCACCCATGGGGAACAGGTTTTCTTTTGCTTCTTTTCTTTTGGAAAGAAAAGAAGTTCAGCACCAAGGAGCTATGAATAATGATCAGAATCTTCACGCTTGAATACGACCCGATCAAGAAGAGTTTTGATGACAGCGCTCTTGCCACTTTTCTAACTGGGAAAAGCGTGATCAGCATTGAAAAGCGCTTTTTCAAGCATATGATGTCGACTAAAAAGAGTCACCGAAAATTGCAAATCGGGTCACTAAAAAATTGCAAATGCCAAAACATATACATATCCAAGACTCCAATTGCTTCCTTACGTAATCCGTATTGGTATATTGCATATATCATTACGGATTTATTCTCTTGATTCTGAAGCTGATAATAGTTACAAACACTTGGACAAAATAGTGCCCGATTTGCAGGTTTTGGTGATCAAAACAATGAGATTTGCTGAGTAAATGTCCAAGTGATCGCTATTTGCAATTTTCAGTGACTCTTTATACTCGGCATACTCACCCTTTTATCAAATCCCCCACAAAATCACAATCTGCTTGACAAAATTCAGCATCGTTCAAAGTGAAGGAAATAAATGTTTGAGGTAAAGATGAAGTATTTTCGTAAACTGATAGGAGAAAAATGCTTCCTATCCCCAGTTTCATTGGAGGATACAGAGCGTTATACGGAATGGGTAAACGACTTGGAAATAGGACAATTTGTGCTGTTTTCGTCGGTAGTATTCGATATTAGTAAGGAACGTGAAGCTTTGCAGGATTTGATGCAAAATAGCATCGTCTTTGCTATCGTAGCAAAAGATACCAACAAAGCTATAGGCAATTGTGGCTTGCATTTAGTAAATGAAATTCACCGTCATGCTCAATTTGGCATCTTTATCGGTGAAAAGACCTATTGGAATCAAGGCATCGGGACAGAAGCTACAAAATTGATTTTGGATTATGGCTTTAACGTCTTGAATTTGAATAACATCAGCTTGGAAGTTGTAAGTTATAATAAGCGCGCTATCAAATGTTATGAAAACGTAGGCTTTCAGTATGTAGGCAAACGCAGAGACTATGTTTTCATGGCTGGGAACTATCACGATGTATTAATCTATGATATCCTGGCGGATAATTTTGAAAGCCCTTATGTACAAAAGACTTTTGAATATGCCATCAGCGATGAGGCTGGTCGCAGCAAGATAACTATCGTATAGATGTTGCGCGAGATAAAAGGCCAACCGCAGGTGATTGATCTTCTGCAAAAGGCCATTGACCAAGAGCGGATCGCCCAGGCTTATCTCTTTCACGGCAGTGATGGGGTAGGCAAATTTATGACCGCCCTATACTTTGGCATGGCACTTAATTGCCTGTCTGTAAATAAGTATCGTCCTTGTGGAGTATGCTCTTCCTGCCACAAATTTCTCTCGTTTGAGCATCCGGATTTTCTGTATGTATTCCCCACCGTGAATCTCAAACTTTCCCCAGATGGCGAGATCAGAGATAACGATGCTCTCAAGCAATATGAAGCCTACATCAAAAACAAAATTAACACCCCCTGGCAAGACTATTATTTCAGTGGTTCCACAGAGATCAGAAAGGAGAGTATCAGCCTGCTAATCAAGCGGCTTGAGCTATCAATTCATGAGGCAAAATACAGAGTGGTTATCATCGAAAATGCCGATATGATGAACCAACAAACTGCCAATGCTTTTTTGAAGACCTTGGAAGAACCACCTGAGAATACACTTATCATCCTGATCACCGAGAGTTTACCCCGGGTTTTGCCAACCATCCAATCGCGTTGTCAGCCAGTATATTTTAAGCCTCTTGCTCAGGGCTTGATCCAAGATTTGCTATTTGAACGCTTCCAAGTGGATACCTCGATCGCAAAAAGCGCGGCCCGCATCTCTGGCGGCAATCTCAAAACTGCTATCAGGATAGCTCAAGACACAGATAATAGTAGCAGAAACAAAGCCTTTGACCTGATCTCAATGGCTGCAAAGGCACAAGACTTTGAATATTTGGATATGGTAAGCAAAGCCCGGGATTCCAGTGATGCTATCAAGGATTTGATCGCCTATCTGGGAATTATAGCGAATGATCTTTGTGTGATACAATATGCAGCAGAGCAGATTACCAATCTGGATAAAGCCGACTTTCTTGCTGAGCTGACTCATGCTAAGATTGCAGATCGCATTCCGGATTATCTGCTTTTGTTGGATGATTTTAGCCGGAAGCTGGCTGGTAACGTTAATCCTACGCTGATCCTGCTGAATCTGTTCATAGCCACCAAGAATCTCTTGGCCCCATGAGTCAAACCCGCTTAGCCAAAAACATCAGCGTGATGAGCATCGCAGTGCTGCTCAGCCGTATCTTTGGCCTTTTGCGAGATACGGTTATGGCTCATTTTTTTGGGGGAGGCTTTCTCAATGACGCCTTCAATGTGGCTTATAACATACCCAATCTGTTGCGCCGTCTCTTTGGTGAGGGAGCTCTATCCACTGCTTTTGTTCCTATCTATAACGAGATCGGGATCAAAAAAGACAAAGCTGCCCAGATTGAATTCGCTCTGAATGTCTTAAGCATTCTGTGCCTGATACTGCTGATTATTACTGGATTAGGCATTGCTTTTGCCCCCTGGATTGTAAAACTCCTGTATCCCGGACTGGCACCTGAAACCACTGTTGTAGCCATAAAGCTTACACGAATCATCTTCCCCTACCTTTTTTTCATTGGGATGTCTTCCACCTTTATCGCGATCTTAAATTCGCATGACTACTTCTTCATGACCGGGCTTTCCAGCGCCTTGCTCAATATCGGCATGATCCTGAGTGTGCTAATCCCATATTGGGTATGGGGGCTAAGTGCAGAACAATTGATCTATCCTGCAGGTTGGGGCGTGGTGATCGGGGGTACCCTTCAAACTATCATCAATCTCCCCTATCTCAAAAGGATTGGCTACCGATTTCGCCTTCTTGTATCTTTTACCACAGACGCGCTCTCTACGCTGTGGAAGCGCTTTGTTCCTGCGATGATAGGAATTGGTATCCGTGAGATTAATCTCATAGCCGATGCCTTGATGGCAAGCTTTTTACCCATTGGCAGCATCACCGCATTGGCCTATGGTAACCGCCTGATGCAATTACCTTTGGGTATTTTTGCGATCAGTGCAGGAACCGCAGTATTGCCCATGTATTCACGGATGGTAAGCCGCAAAGAATATGCCGAACTCAACGAAGGAATGCGCTTTACGGCCCTTAGTCTGGCGTATATCATGCTTCCCATAACCACTCTGATCCTGGTGCTGGCTCCGGATTTTGTCTCCATCCTCTTTGCTCATGGCGCCTTTGATGAAATCGCGGTGCAGATGAGTGCCCAGGCTTTGATCTTTTACTCTTTGGGGCTCATCTTTTACAGTATGAATCAGGTGCTTACACCTTTATTCTATGCCAATGGCGATACTAAGACTCCAGTGAAGCTGGCTGCTGTGATTGTGTTATTAAACATCACTTTGAACTTTATTTTGATGCAATTTATGGCTCATAGGGGATTAGCTCTTTCCACCTCTCTTACCGCAGCAATCAACTACATTCTCTTGCTTCATCTGATCCGGAAGAAGCTACCTCAAGTGGATTTTACCGGAATTGCCCTTAATATCTTCAAAACCTTCTGCATCTGCCTGGTGATTTTCTTGCTGGCCTGGCTCTTGGATCGATATTTACCGCTTCAGAGCAGAGCAGAGCTTTTGCTCAAGGCTGTGATCATTACGACAATAAGCTTTACAATGTTTTATGCGCTGGGTCTTATGCTCAGGCTCAGCTATCTTAAAGAGGCTACGCAAAATATATGGAAGCGCCTACACCGCAAATAGCTCAAAAGCTCGCTTTATTACCGGATAGTCCGGGCGTATATCTTTGGAAAAATGCCAAAGGTGAGGTGATTTACGTAGGCAAAGCGCTATCCTTGAAGCACCGGGTAAAGTCCTATCTTAGTTCTCATCACAATGATCTCAAAACCGAGCATCTTGTAGCCCATATCGCAGAGCTGGAATATATCATCACCAATAGTGAAGCCGAAGCTTTCTTGCTCGAAGCCAGCTTGATCAAGCAGCATAAACCCAAATACAATGTCTTGCTCAAAGATGATAAGAGCTATCCCTTTGTAAAAGTTACCCTGGCCGAGCCCTTCCCCAGGGTCTTCGTTTCCCGCGATGTCCGCCGGGATGGATCCCGCTATTTTGGGCCATATACAGATGTAAGAGCTTTGCGACGCACCTTACGCAGCTTTGAGTGGCTTTTCCCGATCCGGGACTGCAAGCGCAAGATACCTGTCGGTAAGGTGGTATTTGAAAAAGCTTGTATCAATTACCAACTGGGGAAATGCACTGCGCCCTGCATTGGCAAAATCTCACAGGGGCAGTATATGCAGATAGTGAACAAACTCATCCGCTTCTTCGAAGGGAAATATGAGGAAATCCTCGATGAGTATGTAGAAGAGATGAATGCACTCTCAGCCGCTCTGCGCTTTGAAGAAGCTGCCAAAATCCGGGACCGCATCCTGGCTATCAAAAAGATTCAAAAACGCCAAAGCGTATATTATGCGGATAAGAGAAATATCGATATCATCGGCTATTATCAGGAAGAAAATGATGCCATTGCTCTCATCCTCAGAATGCAAGAAGGGGCCATCATCAATCAGGAAAACTACCCACTCAAAAACCTCAATCACGAAAGCAGAGAAAGCATTCTTGCCTCCTTTTTAAAACTGTACTATGCTCAAAGAGATCATCTTCCCCAAGAGATTCTCCTGCCTTTTGCCCCAGATGATTATGAAGCCATTAACCGCTGGCTGAAAAACCGCCTGATCCTGCCGCAAAGAGGAGAAAAGAGCAAATTGATCGCCATGGCAAAGCGCAATGCCTTCCATCTGATCGAAGAAAAGAAACTGGCCCACCTCAGAAAGGCAAATCGAACCGTATACCCCATCCAGGAACTCAAAGAAAGCTTAGGCTTCGACAAACTCCCCCGAAAGATCGTCTGCATGGATATCTCTACAATTCAAGGCACAGATACGGTCTCCAGCGCAGTTTACTTTGAGAATGGCAAGCCTAAAAAGAAATACTATCGTCATTACATCATCCGCGAGCTTGAGAGCCAGAATGATTTTGCCGCCCTTCAGGAGACCCTGCTGCGGTTCTTGACAGAGTTGGATAAAAATCCGGAAATGAAGCCTGATCTCTTTATCATAGATGGTGGCAAAGGTCAACTCAGCGCGACCAATGAAATCCTCCAGGCATCCCAATACAAAGATATCAGAATCATCTCTCTGGCCAAGCGCGCAGAGGAAATCTTTCTTCCGGCTCAAAGCGAATCGGTGATCCTTTCCCGATCTTCCTCCGCGTTGAGATTGGTAACCGCTATCCGCGATGAAGCTCACCGTTTTGCCATCACCTTCCATCGCAAGCGCCGCAGTAAACGCACCTTGGATAGTGAATTAGAAGAGATCCCCGGCATCGGAGAGCAGAGCAAATTTGTTTTGCTCAAGGAACTGGGTAGCGTTCAAAACGTACGTAATGCTGATCTACAAACTCTTTGCAATATCAAAGGTATCGGGGCAAAAACCGCCCAAAAAATATATAACCATTATCACAATGACCAGAAGGAGAAATTATGAAATACCGGAAAATGCCAAAATCTCAAGACCAGCTTTCCATACTCGGATTCGGCTGTATGAGATTGCCTACCACCGCCGACTCACAAATTGATGAAGACCAAACCTTTGCCATGCTTCACGAAGCATATCGGCAGGGAGTAAACTACTTTGATACTGCCTGGACCTACCATGATGGAGCCTCAGAGCCATTCTTGGGCAGATTTCTTACTCAGATCAATCGAAACAAGGTATTTGTCGCCACAAAACTACCGTGCTGGCTGGTCAAAACGAGAGCTGATATGGATGACTTTCTGGCCAAGCAGTTACAGCGCCTACAGACAGATTATATAGATTACTATTTGTTACATGGCCTCAACAAAGGTAGCTGGGCAAAGATGAAGGAGCTGGGCGTATTTGACTTCTTAGAGAAGGCCAAAGCCGAAGGAAAAATTCGCCATGCAGGTTTTTCTTTCCACGATGATTATGCTACCTTCTCCCAGATTGTTCGTGCTTGGGACTGGGATTTTACCCAGATCATGCTAAACTATCTGGATACTCAGCATCAAGCTGGGCTCAGGGGATTAAAACTGGCTGCTTCAAAACAAATGGGTATCATCAGCATGGAACCATTACGTGGTGGAAAA
>JARRCD010000113.1 GCA_029982875.1 Candidatus Cloacimonadota bacterium
GTTTCAGCTAGCAATTGTAAGCGGAAAGGGAGGAACGGGCAAGAGCTCGATCTGTGCAGCCTTGTCTTATGTGGCCAGAAATGATGTAGTGGTAGCAGATTGTGATGTGGATGCAGCAGATCTGCATTTGATCTTGAAACCGGAGCATAGTGATGCCCGGGATTTCTACAGCGGCTTATTGGCCGGGATTGATCCTGCGCGGTGCATTGCTTGTGGCTTGTGTGCACAGAAGTGCCGGTTTGATGCCATTGAGTTTCAGGAGGATAGCTATCGCGTAAAAGCTTTGGATTGCGAAGGCTGCGGCTATTGTTACTACTTGTGCCCACAACATGCCATCAGCCTGAATGAGCAGAAAGTAGGGCAATTTATCGTTTCAGAAACCCGCTATTCCTGCACCTTGGTGCATGCTCGTCTGGATATCGGTGCAAATAACTCTGGGAAACTTGTGGCCAAAGTAAAAAATGAAGCCAAACACAGAGCCGAGCTTGAAGGCAAATCCTATCTGATTGTAGATGGCTCACCCGGCATTGGCTGTCCGGTGATATCATCGCTTTCGGGAGCGGACTTTGTGATACTCGTTACTGAGGCCAGTAAATCCGGACTTAGCGATCTCAAGCGGGTGTGGGAATTGCTTTTACTTTTTAAAATACCGGGAGCCTGCATCATCAACAAAGCAGATATTAACCCGGAAATAAGCAGTACAATCCAAAGTTTTCTGCAAAAGAATAAGATTCATTATCTGGGGGATATTCCTTACTCAGATGACTTTCACCATGCGATTGCAATGGGAAGAAACCTAATAGAAGAAAATGAAACAAGATGGCTTCCAGTTTTCCAAAATTACTGGGAGGCTATCAAGGAGAAAATATGAGAATTATCTTTACCTCAACCGGCGAGGGATGGGATGCTAAAATAGATCCCCGCTTTGGTCGCACAGACTTCATTCTGCTCTATGATGAAGAAAAAGATGAGCTCACAAGTATTGATAACCGCGAGATCATGCAGGTGGCGCATGGCGCCGGACCCAAAACTGCACAAAAGATCTTCTCGCTCAAACCGGATATCCTCATCACGGGCAATGGCCCTGGTGGTAATGCGGCTGGGATTTTGAAACAAATGCAAGTGAAGATCTTTATTAAAGCAGGCGGGATGAGCATACGTGAGGCTTATGAAGCTTACAAGAACAATCAATTGCAACCGGGGATATAAGATAACTCTTTTTCCCCGATGTCCATGCCTGAGCTCAAAGCTCAAAACGTGAGCTGAAAGAGCAGCTTGGATACATCAAAGTAAATCAAAAGATAAGGAAAAAAGCAATGGCAGACGAAAAAGAATTACAGATTCAGAAGAATCTGGATAAAATTAACCACCGTATTATGGTGATGAGTGGTAAAGGCGGCGTGGGCAAGAGCTTTGTAGCCATTAATCTGGCTTATGGACTTGCCATGCAGGGCAAGAGGGTGGGAATCCTGGATTCGGATGTACACGGTCCCTCGGTGGCCAAGCTCACAGGAATCGAAGGTGTGCCCATCCCCATATCTGAAGATGGCAAGCCAATGCCCATAAAGGTGCTCTCCAATCTCTATGTGCTCTCGGTGGCTTCTTTGATAGCTTCCGATGACAGCGCTTTGATCTGGCGAGGTCCCTTAAAAATGGCATTACTGAAGCAATTTTTCAGCGATTTTGAATGGCCTACCCTGGACTATTTGATCATAGATCTTCCTCCGGGAACCGGGGATGAGCCGCTTTCCATCGTTCAAGTGATGAAAGATATAGATGGCGTAGTAATTGTTACCACTCCTCAGGATGTGGCGCTTTTGGACGTCAAGAAATCAGTGAATTTTGCCGAGCAATTGAAAGTCCCGATTTTGGGCATTGTGGAAAACATGAAATACTTTCGTTGTCCGGATTGTGGCAAGACCACTCAGATCTTTAGCGGTAGAGGAATAGAGAAGCTGATCTTTGAACATCAGCTGGATTTGCTGGCAGAGCTGGAACTGGACCCAAATATTGCAAGCTCTGGGGATCAGGGAAAGCCCTACATCTATTTCTATAATAAATCTGAATCTGCTCAGAGATTGATGGATATGGCGCTAAAGGTCTTGGAAAAAATCGAAGCAAAGTAGTTCGCGCTGCCTTGCGGCATATACAGGCCGTGGCGCTATAGTCATGGCCTGTTTTCAGGCTTACTCTCCGCTGCGGGGATGCCCTTTTTCATAAGCTTCTTTGATGTCTTCCAGGCTAAGATGAGTATAGATTTCGGTAGTGCTAAGCTCAGAGTGTCCCAGCATCTCCTGAATCGTCCTCAAATCTGCACCCCGCGCCAAGAGGTGAGTGGCAAAGGAATGCCGGATTGTATGAGGTGAATAGCCCTTTTCCCGGGCGATCAGTTGGATATAACGCATGAGGATGGTTCTGAGCTGGATGCGATCAAAATCTTTACCCGTATGGGTGAGAAATACTTTATCGGAGCTGTAGCTTTGTTCAAATTGAGGGCGTAGTTTGAGATAGTCCTGCAAGGCTTGCAGAGCATATGAACCCAGAGGGACTAAGCGCTGCTTATTACCTTTACCAATCACGCGGATTATCTTTTTACCCTGATCGATATCCATCAGCCTCAAGCCTGCCAGCTCTGACAACCTCAGCCCGCAGCTATAGAGAATTTCGAGGATAGCCCGGTTGCGCACTCCAATCTTGGTGCTGGTATCCGGAATCCTGAGTAGTACAGACATCTCTTCTTCGCTAAAGAACCTGGGTAGTTTTCTTTCGTACTTGGGTCGTCGGATTCTAATCATAGGGTTTTTCGTGATGATGCCCATTCGCTTCAGATAGATAAACCAAGAAGAAAGCGCTGCGAGTTTGCGGGAGAGAGTGCGATTGCAATCTGGCCGTTCCGAAAGCCATCTCAAAAAGCCTTTGATATGCAAAGCGGATATCTCCTGGATCTGTATGGGACCAAATTCAGACAGGAGATATTGCTGGAATTGCTGCAGATCAATGCGATAGCCCTCGATAGTGCGGGGGCTTTTGCCTTCCAGACTCAGATAATTCAGATGCTTTTCGATCCACTCTGTCATGCTTTTCGCTCCTTTTCATTACTTAGTGTCATTTTTTACTTGCCTTATTCCTTGTCGAGAAAAAACTTGCATTTGATAGCTGGAGGTACAATGAATCAATACATAGATAGTAGCGCCAAGCTTGGTGATGAAGTGCAACTTGGTCACAATTGTGTGATCATGGAAGACGTGGTGATAGGCAATAACTGCCTGATAGGTCACAACGTGGTGATCCACAGAGGGAGCGTAATTGGCGATAATGTTCGCATCGATGATAACGTGATCATCGGCAAGACCCCGCTTTCTTCTCCCCGCAGTATTTTTAAGGTTGCCCAGAATCTTGAACCAGCTCATATCGGCAGCTTTTGCCAGATTGGGGCAAATGTAGTGATTTACGCACAATGTAAGATTGGCGAGCGGAATCTAATCGCAGATTTGGCAACGATCAGAGAAAATGTCAAGATCGGCATGCTCAATATCATTGGCCGAAATGTAGCGATAGAAAACTTTGTAGAGATTGGGGATCGCAATAAGTTTGAAACAAATTCATATATCACAGCCTATTCGGTGGTGGAAGACTACTGTTTTGTAGCCCCCGGTGTGATTACCAGTAATGATAACTATATGGCGCGGGATCAAGAGAGGTTTGAGCATTTCAAGGGCATCACGATGCGAAGTGGATCTCGCATAGGTGCCAATGCCACCATCTTGCCGGGTAAGGTTATCGAGCCCGATGGCATGGTAGCTGCAGCCGCCGTTGTAACAAAAGATGTGCCCGCTGCCAGGATCGTAGTCGGCAGTCCGGCAAAGTGTTTCCGCACTGTACCCGAACCCCAACTCCTAAAAAACAATCTGGATACAAAAGTATGAAAGCTCTCCTGGTAATTCCCACCTACAATGAGATTGAGAATATCGAAAAAATTCTCCAGATCGTGTTGGAAAAATCACCCATCCTGGATGTATTGGTAGTGGACGACAATAGTCCGGATGGTACTGCTGCACTGGTTAAAAATATGATGCAAAATGAGCCTCGCATTCGCCTTATTGAGCGTCCCCGGAAGATGGGTCTCGGCTCAGCTTATGTAGCCGGATTCAAATATGCTCTGAGCAGGGATTATGATCATATTTTGGAGATGGATGCGGATTTTTCGCATAATCCGGATGATCTGCCCCGTCTGCTGGAAGCAGCTCAGCGATATGATCTGGTGATCGGCTCCCGCTATTCCGATGGCGTAAACATTATAAATTGGCCTTTCCGCAGACTTTTGATCAGCTATTTTGCCTCCAAATACGTACGTGTGATTACGGGCATGCCCATCAAGGACCCCACCGGAGGATTCAAGTGTTTTCACCGTAAGGTACTGGAAACCATAGACCTGGATCGGATACTCTCGGATGGCTATGCCTTTCAAATCGAGATGAATTTCCGCGCTTGGGCTCATGGTTTTAGCATCAAAGAAATCCCCATCATCTTTACTGAACGGATGAATGGAGTATCCAAAATGAACCGCAGCATAGTGTGGGAAGCCGCCTGGATGGTATGGCATCTCCAGCTGCGCAAACTTCTGGGAATTCTGCACTAATATGCTTGAAAGAATAAATAACCCCGTCTTACAAAACGATGACAGCGATTTTGACCACGCCCTCAGGCCCAAAAGCTTAAATGATTTTATCGGTCAAAACCACATCAAAGAGCTGCTGGATATCAGTATCAAAGCGGCAAAACTCAGACAAGAACCTCTTGACCATGTGCTTCTATATGGTCCTCCGGGCTTGGGTAAGACCACTCTGGCCGGGATCATAGCTCGGGAAATGGGCGTAAACATCACGGTTTCCAGCGGCCCGGTAATTGAAAAACCCTCTGATCTGGCGGGCGTTTTAACCAATCTCGGGCGCCATGAAACCCTGTTTATTGATGAAATTCACCGGTTGTCCCACGTGATCGAAGAATACATCTATCCCGCGATGGAAGATTATGAAATGGAGATCATTCTGGATAGCGGACCCTCTTCACGTACTCTGAAAATCCCCATTGAACCCTTTACTCTGGTGGGGGCCACGACGCGCGCTGGCCTGCTTACCCCTCCTCTGAGGGATAGATTTGGCATCGTTCTCAGGCTGGATTACTATGACACCAATTCTATTGAGAGGATTATCAAACGCTCGGCAAAGCTCTTGAATGTAGAAGCCGAAGAAGATGGTGTCAAAGAACTGGCCCGCAGAAGCCGTGGCACTCCGCGCATTGCAAATAGGCTCCTGCGCAGAGTTCGCGACTATGCTCAGATCAGAGGTGATGGCATCATCACTTTGGATATTGCACTTTCGGCCCTATCTATGTTGCAAGTTGATCATGCCGGACTCGATGAAATGGATAAACGCATCTTGAGCACTATCATCGAAAACTACCGGGGAGGTCCTGTGGGTCTCAAAACTATCTCTACGGCGCTGGGTGAAGATGCCGGAACCATCGAAGAGATTTTTGAACCCTATCTCGTGCAACAAGGTTTTTTGGAGCGTACTGCACAGGGTCGTAAAGTAACTTTCAAAGCTTATAAACATCTCGGCTTGAATCCGGTGGCAGAGCAAAGCGAAATCTTTTAGCTGAAGTAGATGGGCTATAGCAAAAACATCGGACACAACCTTTTTACACAAGTCATAAAGATCATCTTTGGGGCCTTGACAAGCATCATCGTGGCCCGCAGCCTGGGTCCCACAAAAATGGGATATGTGGCTTATATCTTGCTGATATTCAATCTAATAGGAACCTTTGGTCACTTCGGCCTTACCTCTGCTGTGGCTTTCTTTCAGAAAAAAAGCGGTTTTGAACGGGCTGCTATTTACAATACCAATGTAAACATCCTGGCACTAATTGCGGTGCTGCTTTCAATCTTGGTGATCCTGGCACGCAGGACGGGTTGGCTGCTGAGTGGCTACAACTCATGGTACATCCTGGGCGGATTGATTCTGATGATATCCACTACCTTCACCTCTCACCATCAAGCTTGGCTGATAGGAGATGAGAAGATTATTCCGAATAACAACATAGGGCTGATAGTATTCTTTAGTCGCAGTATTGCAATTTTGGGCTTTTATCTATGTGGCTGGCTTACCCCCTTTAGCTTCTTCTATCTCAATGTCTTCGGGATGTTGCTTTGGTTTATCCTGATCCAGATCAAGATTCATGAACCTTATATATTTATGGTAAAATTGCCCGTTTTGAAAGCCGAATTGAAGTATGGGGCTTTTGGGTGGTGGTCAGCCCTCTTTGCCTACCTGCATCTCAGAGTGGATCAGATTATGATCAAACAGTACCTGGGTGTAACTGAATTGGGTATCTATAGCATAGCAGTCAGCATTTCCGAATTGCTGTTTTTGTTACCGGTGGCAATTACCGGAGCCTTGATCGGCAGACTTTACAATCTACCGGCGGGGGATGATGGCAGAATGCTTACCGCACGTACCATCCGTCTCAGTTTGTATATCTGTATCATCCTCGCCGCGATTGGTGTTTTGGGCAGTTTTTTGATCCCGGTGGTTTATGGCCTTCCTTATATAAGAGCTACCCAGGCTACCATTATCTTGCTGCCGGGAGTTCTTTTGGCCTGTATTCCCAAGATCGCATCGCCCTGGTTTTATGCCGAAGGAAAACCTCATATCCACCTGCGAATCACGCTGCTCACTTTTATTGTGAACCTGGTGGCAAATCTGATCCTGATCCCCTTGATGGGGATTAATGGTGCCGCTTTAGCCACAACTATTGCCTATATCTGCTATGGTGGCTGGTATATTGCTCAACTCGCAATAGGAGAAAACTTTGGCTTCAAAGCTCTGCTCAAGCTCGATCCTGAGGATGGGCAGATCTTACGCAGATTGTTCAGAAAAGGTCAAGCCTAATAGTGGCAAAGTAATATCCCGCAAAAGCAGCAAGCCGGCGAGTGGTGTACTGTACAAGCGGTCGCTGTACCGCCTAACTAATATCAGCGAGGTAGTTAGGTAACATGATGGAGAGTGGTAGAGTGGTAAAGTAGTGTAACTGTACAGGCGGTCGCTGTACCGCCTAACTAATATCAGCAAGGTAGTTAGGTAGCGAGATGGTAAGATGATAGGCGGTGGTTTTAACCACCGTGCTCGATTTCAACATCAAATGGAATAAGATGATTTCCGGTCGACTTTAGTCACCGGCAAAACGCGCGTCCAAGCCACAATCCCTCATGTAAGACCCAAAACCAAAATCCAGATTTCTTGGGCTATTCTTTCCCATTTATCCGGATCGTAATACTTGTGGAGCTCGCGATCAAATTGTTCCATTTCGTGTGAGCTGCTGGCCATGTTAGTTCTCCTTGCATTTGCCGGTGGCTAAAGCACACCGGAAATCATCTTATTCTATCACTTG
>JARRCD010000114.1 GCA_029982875.1 Candidatus Cloacimonadota bacterium
CTTCCGATCTTGATCCAAAATGGAGGCATATTTGTCTGGGAAGCCGTAGCTGGAGCCGACGACCAAAGCGGCAGCTTCATCTATTCTGAACTCCTTGCTCAAGGCCGACAAGCTGTATATGGCACCGCCTATCCCGCCTCTTTCAGGAGCTTTGATGCGGTATTTTTATCTTTCGGTGCAATCGGCAGCAATATCCAAAGAATCAATGAAGCCTGGATCTATGAGGCAATGCGTGACTATCTCTATGACGGCGGCAGATTATACGTCGAAGGCGCAGATGCCATCGGCTTTGATCTGGCATATTACCTGGCGCTGGAGGAGGGAGGAGCGGGTGCACATACCGTTTTATGGCCGCTTTTAGGAATCTCAAATGCCAGTGATGGTACTACCAATCCCATCAATCTCTTGAGTGGAAATCTGCCCTTTAGTGAATTGAGCTTTTCTGCAACATCTCAGAGCAATGTGGATTATATCGATCTCTTTGTCCCTCATCCCCAATACGGATACAGTGCTCTATCTGAGGATGGATATGGCATTGTGGGCATTGCCGCTCATGGTCAATACAGCCAAAAAAGCGTCGTCTTCAGTTATGCTTTGGCGGAATTGATCGATGCCGCCGAACCCAATACCAGGCAGAATCTGCTGCATGACATTATTGTCTGGTTTATCGACTCCCCACAAGCGGACATGCAAATAAGTCCTGCTGGACTGGAGCTGATCTGGACGGCCGATCCTTTGGCCCGCAGCTACCGGATTTTTCACAGTGAGCATCCAGAGGATGGCTTTACTTTGCTGGCAGATGATCTCAACGCATCTTGCTATAGTATTGATCCGGAGCAGCACCACAGATTTTACAAAATCCAAGCTTTGCCATAACTAATCCTGAGAATGGAGAGATTCTTGCATCTGATATCTAAAGAAAGTATCACATATCCTACTTCGGGTACAATGGAGGTTCCATGAATATACGGTGCATAAATATCAAACACCTCGCCCTGATCAGCATTATGCTGCTCATGAGCCTGACCTTGATGGCGAAATTTGTAAACCCTGCTCAAGCAGTACAAGTAGCTCAAAACTGGATGACTTTTTGGCAACGTGGTGCCACGCCGGAGCTTGCTGAGCTGCAAAGCTACGAATCCGGGCAAATCTCTACTCTTGATCTTTTTGCTCAGACTGAAGAGCCGGAACTCTATCTGCTTTATTTTGCTGACGGCAGCTATGCCGTGGTGCCCGCAGATGATAACCTGCGTCCGGTTTTGGCATATTCTACTCAGCCTTTGCAAGATAAAAACGATATGCCACCTGCCTTTTTACTCTGGCTTAAATACTACGCTTCGGATGTCCGATACGCCCGAGAGCATCAATATATCCATCCCGAAAATCCTGGTCTTTTTGCCGCTATTACCTCCAACAATTTCTCGCAGATCACGCGAGAGCGCGAAGTAAGCCCCCTGATCAAAACCAATTGGAACCAGGATTATCCTTACAACGAACTCTGCCCGGCAGACCCCAGCGGTCCCGGAGGAAGAGTATACGCCGGCTGTGTGGCTACTGCAATGGCTCAATTGATGAAGTATTGGAATGCACCCATCACCGGAGAAGGGGCTCATAGCTATTATGCCAATGGCTATGGCTATCAAAGTGTAAATTTTGGACAAACCACCTATCTCTGGGACGAAATGCCAAATTCTGCAAGCCTCTCAACCCTCCCCGTAGCTACTTTGATCTATCATGCTGCAGTAAGTGTGGATATGGGATTTTCCCCTACTGGCTCGGGGTCTAACGGGATGCGGGCTCAAGCAGCTTTGCAGGATTATTTCCAATATCCAGATGCAAGCTATGTGCAGAAATATAACTACAGCGCCACCAATTGGGAAAACCTGCTCAAAGCACAGTTAGATAACGGAGTCCCCATGTATTACAGCGGGATGGATACAGATGCCGGCCACGCTTGGAACCTGGATGGATATCAAGGCAGCAATTACTTCCACTTCAATTTCGGCTGGAGCGGTGCCTATAACGGCTACTACTACCTGAATTCCATCACTCCTGGTGCTAATAACTTCAATGCTTCCCAATCCGCTATCATCAATGCCATTCCGGAAAACTATACCATTACTAAACCCCGTATCCAGGTTTTGGCAGAAAATGCGATGGCGGGCCATGCCTTTGAACTCAAACTCACTACCTACCCCATCTTAAGCTCCTGGAACGTAACAAATTTTAGCTTGAGCCTCTTTTACGAACCCAATCTGGTGCAATTTCAAGATGCCCAGCTCAACGGCACCATCGCTGAAGCTGGTGAGCTTTTTGTAGATTCCAGCGAGCCCGGCTATGTGCACCTGGCCTGGAATGGCGAAAACCCCCTGTTTGGAGCAGGAGATCTGATCAAATTTATCTTCCAGGCTATCGAACCCGGCAATCCCTTCTTTAGCCCAGTGGATATGGCCTTCAATGCTCAAATCCTGCAAAATGTAGAAGCTCTCATTATGGAAATCGAAGCTCCGGTAAGCGAACTGAGTGAATCCACCATCTCTCTCTCAAATGCCATGCATATCCCCTACAACGAACTGGCAACAATGAATATGAGCACTAGCTATCTACCCCCTTCCTGGAATGTAAACCACTATGAATTTGTCCTGAATTACGATCCCGTCTTGATCGAATTTCAAGATTGCATAAATGCCGCCACACTGTCCGAACATGCCGACAATCTGCAAAGCACACTCATCGAACCCGGTGTCACCCAAGTGGTCTATGATAGCGCTGAAACCCTTACCGGCTTTGATTCCTTACTGCTCAAGATCCGCTTCCGCGCCATAGGCAATATCAGCTCTCCCCTGCCCACCCAAGTGACAATCAGCGATTTTTACTACAATACCACCCCCATCCCCAATACCTCCGGCGGCATCATCCTTCTTGCCCCCTCCACTGCTACTGAAGATGATTTCCCGACAGCCCTCATGAGCCTCAGAAATTATCCCAATCCCTTTAATCCCACTACTAATATCGAGCTCTATATCCCAAAATCCGGCCTTGTCGATGTAGCCATCTATAATCTTAAGGGACAAAAGATAGCCACTCTGCACCATGGTCAACTTGCCCCCGGCGAACATAAGTTTGTCTGGCAGGGTAAAGATGACAAGGGACAGGATAGCGGTAGCGGTATCTACTTGCTCAAAATTAACGCCAACGGGGAAAGCCTATCCCGAAAACTGAGCCTGATCAAATAGCACTCACTTTCTAACTAAGGGGTGGGCTGTAGTCCTTCTCTGAATTAAGCGCCCACTTGATCATCTCCCGTGACCCTTCTTAGCTTCACTCAGAGGGGAGGCATCTTACGTGATGCTATCTAAATTGTCGTCCCGCTGGGACTCGGGGGGAATTGAGAATTGGGTTGAGAAGGTTGAGAGGGTTGAGAAGGTTTAGTACTATCGGCGCTTAAAGGTAACGGATAACGCGTAACGGATAATCTGTGAAATCCGTGTAATCTGTGTGAGACCTTCGCTGTGTGTATAACGCATAACGCATAACGGATAACGGATAACCCATAAATAATCTGTGAAATCCGTGTAATCTGTGTGAGACCCTCGCTGTGTGTATAACGCATAACGGATAACGCATAACGGAGAATCTGTGAAATCCGTGTAATCTGTGTGAGACCGTCGCTGTGTGTATAACGCTATCTGCAATGTCGACCTGCTAATCTCCAAGAAAACAAGGAAAGTGGCTTAGGCTGGTTGTGCTTTTTGAACAGTCTCTTTGTGCCCATTCGTGGTAAAACTCAAGAAAAAGCTTGACTCCCCTCTCCCGGTCAATTATTTTGGCAACGAAGAATATTATTTGCAAAGAGGATCGCCTAATGGTAGGAATCGCACTCACCTACACCACCCTGGGGATAGATGCGTTGCAGGTAACGGTGGAATGTGACCGGGATGGCAATATGCAGCAAATTGTAAACATCGTAGGAATGCCATCCAATGCCGTGAAAGAGAGCAAGGATCGGGTATTTGCGGCTTTGCGCAATAGTCAGCTCAGCTATGCCACCAGCAGGTATACGATCAATCTGGCTCCGGCGGATATCAAAAAGGATTCCTCTTCGCTGGATTTACCCATTGCGGTTTCAATCTTGATGAACAACCATGGTGTGCCTCCGAACGGGCTCAAGCAGATCGCCATCATTGGAGAGCTCTCCTTAGATGGTAATGTGCGAGCTGTGGACGGCGTTTTACCCATTGCTATCGCCGCCAAACGCGATGGAATCGATATCCTGATCGTGCCCCACGAAAATGCCGAGGAAGCTGCCATTATCGATGATCTGATCGTGATTCCGGTGACTTCGCTCTGGGAAACCGCCCAATACCTCAGAGGCGAGGCCACCATCCCGCCTGCTAAAGTTGACCGCGATAAGATCTTTTCCGTGCTCAATGAATTTCCTTTGGATATGCACGATGTGAAAGGGCAGTATCAGGTGAAACGCACGCTGGAAGTAGCCGCTGCGGGTGGGCACAACCTGCTGATGATCGGCCCTCCCGGATCCGGTAAGACCATGCTGGCACGCCGCGTCCCGACCATTTTGCCCGAGTTGACTCTGGACGAAGCCTTGGAAGCCACCAAGATCCACTCTGTAGCCGGATTTTCCAAAGACTTCAAGAATGGCATCCTGACCACCAGACCCTTCCGCAGCCCTCACCATACTATCAGCGATGTGGCTTTAATCGGCGGGGGCGCATTCCCCAAACCCGGGGAGGTGAGTCTCTCCCATCGCGGAGTACTCTTTCTGGATGAATTGCCGGAATTCAAGCGTGCCGTACTTGAGGTTTTGAGACAACCTTTGGAAGACGGAGTGGTAACCATTGCCCGCGCTACCACCAGCCTGACTTTCCCCGCTGAATTTATGCTGATTGCCAGCATGAATCCCTGCCCCTGCGGTTATTTTGGTGCCAATATCCCAAATCACACCTGCTCTTGCGATAGTGGTGCCATCGTGCGCTACCGCAACCGGATCTCCGGTCCGCTATTGGACCGCATCGATATCCACGTGGAAGTACCTACAGTGGCCTATGCAGACCTTGCAGCACTTCCCAGTGGCGATACTTCTGCCACCATCCGGGCTCGGGTCAACAAAGCGCGGGAAATTCAGCACCGCCGTTTTGAAGGACAGGGTATCTATAACAACTCTCAGATGAATAGCAAGATGCTGCGAAAATATTGCGTTTTGAACGACCAAAGCCATGCCTTGATGCAAAATGCGATCGACAAAATGGGCTATTCGGCACGGGTTTTTGACCGCATCCTGAAGGTAGCCCGAACGATTGCGGATCTGGAAGGTCAGGAGAAGATCCACAGTGATCATATCTCTGAAGCAATCCAATATCGCACTCTGGATCGTAAATATTGGAATTGAGCGGATACAGATGCCGTGAATTATATAACCGAATTAACAAAACTCCAAAAATCTGAACAAATAAGTGAGGTAAGATGATGAAACGCATATCTTGCATAATTATGTGTATCATGCTTGTTGCACAAGTAGCTAAAGTAGGCGCCGATAATAAGAATACTGACGCCCGCTCCAGTATTGGGATCAGTGATAACACACAGATCAATCCGGAACAACAAAATAACGCTTTTTGCTTCAAACTCTGGCGTGAACTGGATCAAAAGAACGAGAATCTCTTCGTTTCGCCCTACAGCATCAATACTGCTTTGGCCATGGTCTACAGCGGTGCGAAAAATGAAACAGCGCGTGAGATTGCAGAGGTGATGGGATACAGCCTCCCCATGGATGAGCAACACCTCTTCTTTGCCAAGTATCAAGCAGATTTGAATTCTATTGCAGACAAAAAGCAGGCAGAACTAAAAGTCGCCAATGCCCTTTTTGCCCACGAGGATAATGCTGATCAGCTGATTCCGGCTTACATCAAAGTGCTAAAAGATTCTTTTAACAGTGAAATGCATACGCTGGATTTTGAGAACGAAGCCCAAAGCGCCACTTTCATCAATCGCTGGGTAGAAAGGCGGACCAATAGTCGCATTAAAAATATGGTAAGTAAAGAAGATATCGCCTATAACAAAGGCGGGATAATATTAGTAAATGCTATCTATTTCAAGGGAAATTGGTTGCACAAATTCCCTCTGAGAAACACACATGTCATGAAATTTTACCAGGATTCAAAATGCAGCCCGAGCTCGGCCAAAGATTTTGAGATGATGAATGTTACAAGCTCTTTCAGCTACGCAGAACTCCCCGGATACCAGATTCTGGAAATGCCATATGAGGAAGAAGATCTGGCGATGATATTTGTGCTCCCAGATGAAATCAAAAACATTGCCAAAGATTTGAATAGCCAGACTTGGCAGGATTGGATGGCCGCCCTAAAACCGCAGGAAGTGGTGGCCTATATTCCCCGCTTTAAACTGGAGCTGAGCATAAGCCTGGTAGATCACTTCAAAAAACTCGGCATGCAGGATGCTTTTGATCCCAATAAGGCTGATTTTTCGGGCATAATGAAAGTTGATTATCTCTATATCCAGAAGATCTATCATAAAGCATTTTTGGAGATCAAAGAAGAAGGGAGTGAAGCAGCAGCTGCCACCATGGTAAGTATGTTCGCCCCTTCCTCCATCTCCCCAAAACGACCCCAACCTGTTATTTTTATGGCAAATAAACCTTTTTTATGCATGATTATCCACAAGCCCGATAATAACATCCTCTTCATGGGCAAGGTCGTCAAGCCCGTAGAAATAAAGCAGTAAACTCGGCTTATTAGCTCTTTCCCATTAAGATAGCTTGAGCATTGCGCCTCGCAGGCGTAATGGTGGCGTAATGGTGGAGCAATGAAGGACAGAGAGATGGTGAGTGGATAATGTAAAAGATTCCGAAAGCCAGAACAAATGCTCGCCTTCATATCCTAATCCTCTCATTCGTCATTCCGGCTCGTGGCAGTGGTATCCTTGTGCCAGCTTTGGTTCAAAAGGAATGACGGATGAAGGCAGGGGATTCTCGAAACCCGAAAACTGCAAGTGGTAAAGATATGTAAATTTGGTTTTGCGGCATATTCAAATTTGAGATAAAAAAGGCGCCTGAACTGATTCGTCCCTACCCATAATCAGCCAAGCGCCAAAACCTGGTGGAGCTAAGGGGATTCGAACCCCTGACCTATTGATTGCGAACCAATCGCTCTACCAACTGAGCTATAACCCCCACTTGTGTTACAATGTTTTATTCTTAATTAATTTGTCAATGGATTTGTGTATGAGGATGATATAATGCGGTAATTATCATATAGATATCGTGAGGAAAAGAGGTATTTGGTATCGCCTTTAGCGGGCTTTCTCGCCCTGTTATCCATAATCTCCAACCGCCGTGATGCAGATGCCGGTGACTAAAGTCGACCGGAATTCATCTTGTCTCCCGCAATGCTTCCTTTGAATACGG
>JARRCD010000115.1 GCA_029982875.1 Candidatus Cloacimonadota bacterium
CTTTGGGGAAATGGTGATCTCCGGTGTGCTTTAGCTACCGGCAAAAACATCGATCATCAAACAACTTCCTGGTTTTTGGAGAGCAGCATAAAATGGTGAGGTGTCGCCCATAAAGGGCTTCCTGGGGAGAGGCTACCCGTGTACGAGGGGTTCCGCTTCGCTGCACTCCCTCGCTATGATCTGTCGCCCCTGGCTGGGCTATGGTTCCCGCAAGGGATTCAGTTTAGCACTTGTTGCGTTAGATGCCAACAGGGGTGGCAAGTTGTACTTGCCACAAAGGCCGGAGGCCTTTTCCTGTAAGCGACTCCGTCGCCAATGCCAAATCGGCGTTTGGCGCTGGATTAGGGAGCTTTTAGCACCTCAATATACATCACTCCACCGCTGGCAGAGCCAAAATAGCCCAGGGCATTTTGCACTCCTCCATGCAGATATCCTTCCGGCATATAGTGATAGCGGTAATGATTATCGTCTGTAACATATACGGAAACGCGGTATTTACCGTAAAAAATGAATCCTTGACGGTAGTCCTTTACCAGAATAAAATTATCTTCTTCTCCGTCTTGAGGGATAGAATCAAAGCGTCCCAAAAAAAGAATCCGCCTCAGGCTTTCTCCACTGCTATAGTAGCTGCTTTCCATATCCTCGGTAACGTGCGTCATGCCCAATACAGCTGTGGTATATTCGAGATCAGTGCTAAATTCTTCCAGACAAAATATTTCGGCAAAAAGGTTGAAACTATCTTCGCGATCTTTGGTATTCAATGCTATAGGGTAGCGCACATCGATTTGATCATAATACTCGCCGCTTTGATCCTCAGGTGAAAAGCTATAACCCTCTGAAGCAATATTATAGCCATAGAAGTCCGGAACCACTTCCACGACAGGAGGCACCCTCGTCTCGGCGCTGATGACGGGATCATAGCCGGGGATGGTGATGCTGATCTGATAATCATGTTCGGCCTGGATGATATGTGCGTCCGGATCAATCCACTTTAGTTTCATTTCTTCCAAATCCACCTGCGGTTCCAGATACCAGCTTGTATTGCTCTGTTTTTCGGTGATTTTGACTTCTGCTTCGCTGATAAACATCTCATAAGGATCAAATTCCGAGATTAATGAGCTTTTTGTGATGTAGACAGGATCCGAGATAGAGATAGGTTTTCCGGCTTTGAGCAAAGCTGCCAGAGTGTAGACATCTCCCTCAAAGCGGGGCGATGACGTAAAATCATCACAAGCGCTGAGACAGATAAGAGCTATTGCGAAAATCCATAAAAACTTTACCATTTTACGTTTACTCCTATAAAGGGAAGGATGGGAAATTGGGTGCTATCCTCGCTGATCAATTCCAGCTCACCCTCGTCATTGGGTGCAATGCTAAAACTACGAAAACCTACGTTTTTGTGATTTAGCACGTTTATGATCTCAAAATAGGGTTCGATAGAGCCCCATGTCTTGTGCCATTCATACTTGGTGGAGATATCCAGGCGGCAATATTCTGGCAAGCGTTCCCGGTCTTTATAGGAATAGATGATTTGATAATCATCACCGTCAAAAAAGATCCGTTCCGGTTTGGCATTAGGTTGACCCGAATTCAAAGAGAAATTTATCCCCAGCTTAAAATCAGCTCCCCAGACCTGTCTGCCTGTATATTGCGTAAGATTAAAAGTTTCCACTACCGAAAGCGCATAGGAACGATCATATTTGGGGTAAAAGGATTGGGCTTCATGAGTATAGGGATCGATGTTTACATCCTTGAGTTTGCGTTGGGTCTTGCTCAGGGTCAGGCCCACAAATCCCTCCAGACCACGCCAATCTGTGCGCAGCATGAAGTCTGCTCCATAAGTGTAGCCATTACCTACGTGAAAGGTATCCGCCAATTCTCCGTTTTCGTTATCCCAATTGTAATCTGTAGCCACGTTATACTCCAGGATCCGGTGATACTGTTTATAATAAAACTCCATATCAAAGGCAAAATCTGCGTTTAACTGTCTTTTATAACCCAGAATGTAGTGTTCACTACGTCCCGGTTTGAGGCTGCCATCCAGGGGGAACCAGATATCAAAGGGAGTGCTGATATCCATCGACATCAGGGTGAGATATTGGTGAAAAACTCCAAAACTGGCATAGATGCTTTCATTGAGATCAAGCTGACGACGGATCGAAAGTCTGGGATCCAGATTCAGATAACTGGCATCAGGAATGTGCCCCAGATTGATATCCATGGTTTTATACCAACCCAATCTTATACCGGGTTGCAGGCTCCATAATTCATCTAATTCCCAGGTATCCTGAGCAAACAAACTGCTGGTCAGGGAACTCACCTCTACATCCGGTAAAGAACTGGGATCGTATTGATAAGAGGTCTTCATCCTGAGCCAGGTGCGGTTGAATTTGAAATCCCAGCCAAAATCCGCCTGGTGCTGATTATTGGGATTCCAGCTTAAGATCGCCTTGGTACTGAGGTCGTTAATTCCATTTTCGCGGCGAAAGATCATTTCCCCTTCCTGCGAGACCTGACCAAAATTGCTGGTAAAATCACTGCCCGCAAAGATAAACTGTGAAAACATGCGGGGATTTATGATGCGCACCCATTGCGTGGTAAAGGTGCGATTCCCCCAATCCAGATTCAATACACTGCCAAAATCAAAACTCAGCTTGTCTCTCCCAAAATAGGCGCTGGTAGAAAGCTTGTTACTGGGATTGGGATCCCAATTCAGCTTAAAATGTCCATCATAAAAGTAGTAATCAGGCAGCTCGTCATAGATGGCTTTGATCAGCTCGAGATAGGTGCGGCGAAATGAAGCCATGTAGCTCCCGCCTTGCTTCCCCAGCTGCCAGGGACCTTCCAGTGTTGCAGAAGATGAGATCAATGATAGACGTGCTACTCCCTGATGATAATTGCGATTGCCCTGACGATTGGTTACATCCAAAACACTGGAAAGCCGACCTCCGTATCGGGCAGGATAAGCTCCTTTGATCAGATCCACACTTTCCACGGCATCACTATTGAAAGTGCTGAAAACTCCACCAAAATGATTGGGATTGTAGACATCTATATCATCCAGCAAGATCAGATTCTGATCCGGAGAACCACCCCGCACATAGAGTCCGGCGGAAAAATCGGAAATCGGCGCAACTCCCGGTAAGGTAAGCACTGCCCGAAAGACATCCGCTTCAATGGGTGAAACCACGCTTTGCACATCCTCTGTAGTACGGCGAATCAAGCTGGGACGGATCTCTCTGCTCTCCTCTGCGCTGCTCCCGGATACTTTAACCGTGGCCATCTGTATCCCCTCAGCCTGCATTGTCAGATTCAACATAAGATCCTGCTGAGCAGATGTTATCGTAAATTCCTGCCGCTTTGTCTGGTAGGACAACATACTCAATCTGAGAGTATAGGTCCCCGGCTGGACAAGATTGATCACATAATATCCTTTCTTATTGGTCTGGATCCCCGCTTGAGTCTCTTCTACCAAGACATTTACATATTGCATGGGCTCAGCACTATCGGTGCGGGTTACAAAACCGCTCACTGTAGCTGCGGATATGAGGCTTGTAGCTATCACAAGCAAGATAAGCACGACAAATGTTCTCACAAGATTCTCCTCAGCACTCTGTGCAAAATCACATTTATAACCACATTAAAGCTATGATATTCACGCTACTATGGCTAAAGCACAATTATAGGTGTATGTTTTTTGAGTGAGCCGTTATTTGTCAAATACTTAAGCGCGAAGTTAGCAAATATATTGAGGAAATAAATCAACAATTGCCACATTCCTTTGAAAACCTATAAGCTTGGAACAAAATTTGCTCCATACTATAAAGATGTGGAGAGAAAAATGCTTCTTCGTAAAAAATCATGCTCCCCGCAGAAGGATATTTGTATGAAACGGTTTGTTTTTTTCGCTTTACTGCTTTCACTTGCTTTCTTACTTTGTGCTCAACAAATTGAAGAGATAAGAACTTATCAAAATCTGCGTTTCCCCGGAACTGCGGTGCAAAGCACATCCGGCGACAATTGGGTACTTTGGGATGAGAATCCCGGGGGTGACTATCAGATTCGAGCTCAAAAATTCAGCTCTCAGGCTATCCCACAGTTTACAGAGCCCATCACCATTCCTACTGCTGCAGGCTCCAAGAGATTGCTGCAGCTTGTTCCCAGCTCAGATAACGGCATTGTGCTGCTTTATATGCATGAGATTGAGGAGGATCTGCCTGTGATTAGAGTGCAGAAGATAAACTCTGCCGGTCAACCCCTTTGGCAGGAATACGGCATTGCAGTGGGGCTAATCTATGACTACAAAACGCCATGCATAGAGCTTTGCGAAAACAATCTTGGGGGCGCCTTTGTACTCTATGAGGATCGAGATGCGGAAAGCAACGGTGGAGTTCCGCTTTGTGGCAAGAATTTTGATGCAGAGGGCAATAATATCTGGTCTACAGAGCCTGCATTCCACGTAACTGGCTTCTTCGATATCAGGCAATTACTGCTTACGGATGAAGGTGATTTGCTGATAAGTTTAGAAAGTTATAACAGCAATTACATCCGCAAAGTAGATAACTTTGGCAATCCCACCGGAGCCGATCCCCTTTTTAGCGATATTTCTTCTCTGCCCTTAAACGCCATGATGGCCAAAGGAACGGATGGTAATATCCTTTTTTACAACGGTAATACTCGCAATGAGCCGATGCAAGTTCAGATGATGGATTCCGAGAACAATCTCTTATATCCAGATCTGCAGGAGCTTACAATGCCCTTGCAGCTTTGGCGGGTGCGCAAAGTAGTCAGCGATGCAGTTGGCGGGTTCTTTTTTTCTTATCAGACCTATCCTTATACAAAAGGAGTCAGTGGAGAGCTGCGTGTGTTTCACATTGATGAAGAGCTGAACCTTATCGCATCAGCGGATACACCGATATTAGCTGAGCATGTACATTATATGGATATCGATGCGCAGTCCGACTCCGCGGGAAACCTGTGGATAAGCTTTGCATGTAATCATTTTGAAGAAGGAACTCGCCATGTTAGCCTGGCAAAGCTGGATTCATTTTGCAATCCCCTGTTTGAGAATCTGCAGATAAGTATCAACGACCAACTTAAGCACCGGCCAACGATCTTGGTCCCGGATTCCGGCGCAATGCTGTTTTGGGCTGATCACTTTGAAGACAATATTTGCCAGAGGTGGCAAGTCGTGGATTCCAACGGGAACATGTTAGTGGATGAAAACGCCAGTATGCTCAGCCAAATGCTTGATGGTTTTGCCACTGTATACGGAGTTTACAGTATGGGTGAAAGAAGCATCTGCCTGATGCATGATTATCGCTTTGGCAAATGCCAAGCCTATTATCAGCTCCTGGATTCATCGCTCAACCAATATCTTGAGCCCAATGGCAGAGCGCTGAATCCCGATTCTGATCTGGCCAAAGAACTGTGGGCAGCCGCGGTAGGAGACAACGGCAAACTGGGCATTATCTACTCTCAAGGTGATGCCATAGGGTATTCCTATTATTTTCAACAAATAGACAGTTCGGGCAATACTCTGCATCCCGGTGGCGGCATCCTTTTGGATACTCAGCTTGGAAATGATGCCCAGGATGCTCAACTCGGTTGGGATCAGGACTCATGGTATCTATTCTGGATGGCGGGAAGCAATGATGACGAGATCCTAAGCCAGGTGCGTGGCCAAAGGATCCTAAATGGTGAGCCTCAATGGTCTTCCGGAGGCAAAGAGATAGTCTCTTATGATGATAGCGTTATTGCTTATCTTTGTGGCTCAGGAAGATACATCGTAGCAGAGATTAAAGTGCTTTCCAGCCAAGACGAATATCGGGCTTTTTACATTCAAGCAAATGGAGATATAGAGCCGGGCTGGGATCCTGAAGGAAATTTACTGACGGTAAGCAATATCAATGGATTCTCGCACCTTTTCAGGGATGAGCTTGGTCTGATTGGCGATGAGCTATATATTCCTCTGTTGAGAATAGACTTAGAAGACCTGGATAACCAGGAGCTTAGCCTGAGATTAATCAAGATCAGTCCAGATGGGACTATGCCTTGGGAAAACCATGGACTCTCTATAGCTGCAATGGATATGAATAGTTTCTCAAATATCAGTACTGTGCTTTATGCTGACGAGATATCCCTCTTGTATGACGATAATCAGGAAGGCTCATATCTGCATAAGATTGACTATCAGGGCAATCCCCTCTTTGGATCGGATGGAGTGCTTATCCCCCTCACCGGCATTCACAGATATGGAAGCCGACTTGTAGGTTATGAAAACGGAACCTACTCATTTGTGGCAGCGGAAATTGGACATGATTACAATATGCTTTTTCAACACACATACATAAATGGCGGCGGGAGCCTGCAAGATACCCAAACAATCACGGAGAGTGATATCACAAAGCTATACGCAGTAAACTCAGATAACCATGCCATCTTGTACTGGGTAGAGGAGATAGACGATCCGTTTTCCCTGGATGTCTATTGGCCTTATAGCATAAAGGCAATATCTCTGGCAGAGCCTGTTTCGATCCCGGATCCTGCTTTGGAGACGGTCCCTGCTCTGATACTAAATCAAAATACACCCAATCCTTTTTCCCAAAGCACACGCATTGCATATAAATTGCATACTGCCAGTCCGGTGAAAATCCAAATCTACAATATCAAGGGTCAGCTGGTTTCAGAAAGCATCAGCAGCATGAAAAGCTCTGGTGAACATGAGTGGATCTGGAACGGAAAGGATACACAGGGCAGATCTTGCGCCACAGGTGTATACTTTTTCAAGCTAAGAGCCGGTAGATATAGCTCCACCAAAAAGATGATGCTAATCCGTTGACTTATGACTATTAACACAATATAAGACCCCAATACGGGAGGAAACATGAGACCTAATACTTTGATAGCACTTTTGACCTTCTTGCTTTTTGCAGCCTTACCGGGCTTGCTCATGGCAACGTTTACCATTTCGGAACCCGGCTATTTTGGTGGAGATCTCTCTTGTTATGCAAGCTCAGATACCATCATGTTTGTACTCTTTGAATCAACCGAATTGGAAGATGTGCCAGATCAATTTGCCAAACTCTATCAGACTGTTGACAAAGTATATAATCACAAGAGTCATACATCAGCGTCATTGATTCCTGAATCCCGCAGGGATGGCATTTTAGATAGCTAATGCATTATTATATATATATATTAATAGAGTCCTGTAGGGACGGCATAAGATATTTTGTCTGGTCAGCTTAGAATATGTGGTCTCTACAGGACTCGAATCAGTTTCATGTTAAGATAGAATCTATCTAAATAGGGGTAGGGGAGCGATCCATTACTGGGCTCCCCTCCCTCCGAACCGTACGTGCGATTCTCCCGCATACGGCTCTCCAGAAAGCAGGTT
>JARRCD010000116.1 GCA_029982875.1 Candidatus Cloacimonadota bacterium
AGCCGTGGCAGATTCTGCCGGGTTTGCCGTAGAGGGTGCCTCAGTGGTATTGTCTTTAGGAAGCGAGATTCTATCCCGGGGTTATACCGATGCCGAAGGAAATGTGATCTTGATCTTACCGGAAACCATGCCTGCCGGAGCAGCCCAACTTACCATCAGTGCCCATAATTTCAAGCCTTTATTGCATAGTATAGACATCGTGGATATCGCTTCTTTAGTGCCAGGGGACATCGTTATTGATGACAGCCAGTCCGGTAATAACAACGGTATCATTAGCGCTGGTGAAACGGTGGAATTATATTTCGGTTTACTCAATACCGGCGAGAGCAATTTAAACCGCATCTCGGGTGTACTTTATAGTGATAGCCCCTGGATCAATATCATTCAGGGTACGGCCTTATATCCTCCCATCCAACCCGGAATATCTACTCCCAATAACAATCCTGTTGTGATTGAAGTAGCAGCAGATACACCTCACGAGACCATGCTGCGTTTGCATCTGCTTTTGGGCGATGGCGCTACTCAAAGCTTTGATGTCTCAGAATTTATCCCGGTGGAATCCGCCAGAATCCAGTACCACGACCAAGAGCTGGCGATAATGGGGGACGAGAGTAATATCCTTGATCCGGGAGAAACAGCGCAATTCAATGTATCTATAATAAACACCGGAGCTATTGGCCTCAGCAATGTGTATGCCGAATTGATCTCTGAAAACGACCTTTTAGAAGTAGTACAATCCACCGCTGATTATGGTACTTTGGACCTGGGTGTGGTAGTTGAGGCCAATGCTGCATTTCAGATCTTTTGCCGGGAGCAAGCCTTGCCGGGCATGCTTATACCGATGAGTTTGAGAATCTACAATAGTGCGGGATTTGAGCAAATAGTACCCTTAACTCTCACCATCGGATCAGCCACCCAACAAGACCCGCTGGGTCCGGATAGCTATGGTTACGTGATCTATGATTGGACCGATAGCTCATACCTGGAAGCACCAACGTATGAATGGTTTGAGATCAATCCAGAGCTGGGGGGATTGGGAACTTCCCTGCCGATATCTGATGCTTACAACGGCTCTGACGAAGGTGACCAAGTGGGAGCTGAATCTCTTGCTCAGGTGTCACTTCCTTTTGTATTTCAATTTTATGGACGGCACTACGACCAGATCACGGTTTGTTCCAATGGCTTTATCGCCTTGGGTGAAACCGGAAATGCCGAATTCCGAAACTTTCGCTTGCCCGGCGCTATGGGCCCCAGCCCCATGATAGCTGCTTTTTGGGACGATTTGGCCACTACTTCCTCCAGTGGCATCTATAGCTATTTTGATCGCCAAAACCGTCGCTTTATCATCGAATGGTACCATCTGGTCAATGGCAAAAACGGCAGTTCTTTAGAAACTTTCCAGATCATGCTCTATGATCAAAATTACTACTACACCAGCCTGGGCGATGGCCCCATCAAGATCCAGTATCAAACCTTCAACAATGTAAATTCCCAATCCGGGAACGAACATGGAAACTACTGTACGATCGGTATTGAAGATCATACCGGAACCAGGGGTCTGGAATATACTTTCAATAACACATATCCCACTGCCGCTGCCGAACTCTCTAATGGCACAGCGATTTATATCACCAATAATCCTTCTATGTATGAGGCACCAGTGCTCCAGGAATTTTTGGCAGAGATCGAGCTGCATCAGGGCGAAAAATATCTCATAACCAATCTGGAAGACTATTTCTATAGCGAGGCATATCTAAGCTATACTATGCAAACTTCACCTTTTGTGCAAGCAACTCAAACCGACGCCGGTATCCTGCTTAGCTTTGATCCGGAGTTCTATGGCCGGATTGACCTGCATATTCGGGCTACTGATCCCATGGGACGCTATGTGGAACAAGAAGTAAAAGCAATCGTCCACGAAGCAAGCGGCCTCTTTGAAGATTTTGATACCAGTACTGATTTACCAGACGGCTGGTCGGTATCCCATCTTGGCTCCACCACAGAAACTTGGCAAGTTGTCTCAAATCCCACAGGAGGATTTCATGTTCAAACCAGCACTTCTGACTATCACAGTGCCAATGAACGCCTGAATTCTCCTTCCTTTAATCTCAGCGGATTTACCAATACCAAGTTGCGCTTCTTTATGGATTATCAGCCACTTGCCAATAATCAAAGCAAATTGGAATACTCCTTTAATGGTTTTATCTGGACGCCTGTGGATACATTCAATAGTCCATTTACAGGATACAAAAGCTACTACTTAAATATCCTCGATAATAGTGTGGTGAGATTCCGCTGGACCTATGTAAGCGGCACAAATTCCTCCACAACTGCTAACCATTGGATTGTCGATGATCTCAGCATCACATCCTTAATCCCCGATCTAACCTCTCCTCCTGCGGTGAGCAATTTTGCGCTCTCAGATCAAAGCATGGGCATCGTCACTCTTTCCTGGAACCCAAGTTATGATGATTTTTTCAGCCATTATGAGATCTATATTTCGCAAAATCCGGAGGTGAATACCAATGACCTGCTCTTCTCGGTATCAGATGATCCCGCTTTGGGATATATGAATACCTCCACCACGAGTATCTCCGGCCTGCCTCATGGCTCTTACTGGCTGGCTATTCGGGCGGTAGACTTGAGCGGAAATAGCAGTCCACTTTCTGAAAGCATAGATTTTGTTTTGGGTGCGGTACCGGCTTCTGTGCAAAGCTTGCATATCAGCTACGGCGAAAGTCAGATTACGCTTACTTGGGATGAGGTTTCTACCGATATTTCGGGCAATCCCATGCTGATCTCCGGATACAAGGTCTATGGCGCTCAAATCCCTAATTTTGAATGCAATGACGATACTTTGCTGGATAGCACGGCGGAACTCCAATATGTTGCAGACCCTGATAACCAAGCTCGATTCTTCAAGGTGACTGCCTACAGCGAATAAAGCAGAAAGCACTAAAGCAGTACTTGACTTGCCCGCAGAGAAGCAGAATTTGCTTGTGGCAGATTCATGGCAGGTAGACATGGTATGTTACCGCAACATTGCAGGAATAAGCGACAAAACCCGGCTCCCATACAAATTCGCAGCAAGATGCAACTTCTATTCGGTCATTCCAGAAACCGGAACCAGCCGTAGCTTGTGCGAAGGCTTGTAGACGCTATCCGGGATTCAGAGCAGAATTTCCGCAGCTCGCTATCTCCCTATCTCCCCATTGCGCTGCGGGCCCGCCTGTGGCAGCTCTTGTTTGCTGCTTGCTCCGGATACGGCTCTCACGCAGAAAAAGGAATGCTCCAAATACAAGAGGATATCCTCGATGAGTAGTGACGTACCCTCTGTAATGCTATAAATCGTATAGGGGCTGGGGCTTTGCTCAGCATTTTCCAGAAGATGAACTTCATAATGATCAATGCTTAGAGGATTACCACTTTCGTCTTCCTCGACCGCATCCCAAGATAGCAGGACGCTATTATCAATAGCACTGATACTGAGATTTTGGGGAGCAGCAGGAGCACTGGAACCTTTTATGAGGGCATTAGAAAAACTGGCACTTGAATATACTTCGTTGCTGTATGCGGCTTTAACTGCCCACTTGTATTCTCCGGCCGGCACAGATTGCCAGCCCTCATCGCAATATTCCAAGCCCACCACCGGCTGAGCGGTCAGTGCTATCCAGGCCGCTTCATTTTGCTCATCTCCGTGGTGTAAACGCCAGAGCTTATAGCCGGTTAAACTGCGTGACCTGGCCGCAATTGCCGGATATACCTCTACTTCGTCGATGAACCATTGATACCAGAGACCGTCATTGGAAGGAGGGTCTTCAGCATGAAAAGCCAGCTTGATCTGCTGTCCATAGTACAGACTCAGGTCTATGACAATCGGAGCAGTATACTCATTCCAGCCACCAGTTTCAGTGCTGGCATTCCACACTGTCTCCCAGATTCCTGAGCTTTCGGAAAACACTTTTACATAATAGTTGTCGCCATTCGTAGAACCCAAATAGACATAACTTTCAAAACTGAGCACGGCATCGGAAGGACAGAGAAATTCTTCGGTAATCAACCATTCATCCTGATGCTCGTAATCCCACCATAATCCTGCCTGAAACTGACCAGAGCCCGGAGTAACTACAGTAGAACCTGATGTTATCTCAGCAGCTCTGCTCCAGGTAGGCATAGCTCCATTTGATAATACTCCGCCATCATCTGTGATGATTTGAGACCAATCCTGAGGCGGGAATTCTACAGCTTCAAAACTTTCACTAATGCCAACTGCACTGGTATTGGGTTCCTGCCAGGTTAAATTTACCGAGTTTTGCACATTCACTTCAGCCTGCAATGAATAAGGTGCATAGGCGATTTCGTTCATGATCTGCACCCCGAAGTTATAGTCACTATCACCAAGCTCAAGCTGACCTTGTAAACTACTGTATTCCGGATGTGAGATAAGATAGTTGTAAGTCTGATTTGCCACTACTTGCGTAAATATAAAGGATCCATCTGCCAAACTCTGAGTTTGGTAATCTTCATAGCCCTGTAAAGTGATCGTTGCACCCATAATACCCTGTAAATTATCACTGGCAATCAGATTTCCGCTTACCGCTACTCTGGGCATCGCTTCCAGCTCAATATCCAAAACCGTAGTCTCATCCTCCACCACTTCTACCTCAAGGTTTTGAGTGATGTAAGCATGTTTACTGAAACTCAGTTGATAGCTATCCGGGAGCAGATTCATGAAGACAAACTCTCCATCGGCACCGGTTATGAAGCTTTGTGATCCATCATTGAGAGAGACAGAGACTCCTTCCAGATAGGTAGTCCCTTCCCGCACCACGCCGGAAATATGGCCGACTCCGCCGGGGATAACTACAAATGTCGTCATGGGATAAATAGATGTAGTAGACCCATCTACTGGAGCCGTTGGATCACACTCGGTGGAATCGTTATAGAAATTGCGGGCGCGATTATTAGCCCCGCTCTGGGTTCTAAACTTATCTGAAGAACTGTACCAATCGGTATCCATGGGACGGTTTACCATCATTACCAGATTCCCGCCATCCAGATGCATATAATATTCGGGGAATTCGAATTCGATGATGTTTTGTCCCGCAGGGAAATCCACCGTGCCATCAAAAACCAAGGTAAGATCGGTTGCGGGAATCCACCCTGCCGTAAGATCGGTCTGCATGGTGCTGCCCAACCAAATCTTTACCGGCATTCCGGGGAGATTTGAACTGAAGTCGTTGTAGAATTTGATTCCGGTGATTATGCCCACAAAATCTTCCATCTCAGCCGCAGTAAAGATAGTTTCATAGAGGCTATTTTTGTAATAAAAGTCCATCGGAATCCGGGCAGTAGAGCTGCCATCGCCGATAGTGATATCATTTACGCCATTGCCGCTAAGATTGAGGGTGTGAGTCTGCCGTAAAGTGGAGCTTTTCCCTGGACTAAGCCCATAGTCAATTTCATGACGCGTGCCTTGATCATCTGTGATGGTTACGGTGGCCTCTACTGTTCCCTGTACCAAGGGCTCAAAAAGAGCACTGAAGGTGAGCTGTTGCTCATTACGCAGAGACTGCGGAAGTGCTGGTAAATTGCTCAGCGAGATCATATCGCTTCCGGATATTGTGATGGATAATATATTTAAAATCCCACCGCCAATATTGCTAATGCTAAAGTCTTGGCTGCTGCTTCCTCCCACGGTTACATTGCCAAAGTTCCACTGGGTATGACTGATGAAAAACTCGGGAGTCCCGACCAGAAGAAAATCCTGCTGCGTTTCTTGATCCGCTATAATGCTTACTGTATGACTTACAGGGGTATAGCCGTATTTTGATGCAGTGACAGTGTAGGTGCCCTGGGGAACATAATCAAAGTGATATCCTCCGCTTTCATCACTGGTCGTGGAGTAGATTGTATCTTCGATAACGAGATCAGCGTTTGCCACGGGGAATATATCTTCGCTGACTGTGCCGGTAAGGCTTCCCGTCTCTGCTATCTCAAAATTGAATCGGGTGTTCGAGCGATAGCTGGAAGTACTCCCTGAAGTTGCATTTATTGCTGGAGAGGTATCGCTCTGGTATCTTAAAGAACTTAAAAATCCTGAAGCAGTATAATAAACCTCGGCATTTATGGTGTAATTGCCAGGAATAAGATCAGTAACGATGTCCACTATCAGATTTGAGGTGCCATCCCAGAGATAAGGTTCACTAAAAAAATGTGTGTTCCATCCCACTGAGGGCAAAAATTTATCATGACTCCAGACCTGTGTGTATTCCCCGGGCTCAAATGTGGAGGATAACTCGGTTTGCTGCGTGCTTTTCAGACGAATACGGTAGTTTGGCATTGGCGAGCAGGTATTGAGAGCCTGCACATTAAAAGCTATCGCATTAATCAAACCCGCTGCAGCACCGGCAGATAATAACTCTGCAGAGGTATAAAGGTATTGTTGACGAAAATTCTTGTACCAGGTACCATAGGGAGTGGGAGCACCGGTTGGGGTATTGGCAAATGTTCCATCACCGATGGTAATCTGGATTGAAAACGCTCCTGATGCATATAATAGCAATGCTATAAATAATGTGAGCTTCAAATATGACTTTCTCATATATATATATCCTTTTGCTTCTTTACTCTGTTGCGTCCAAATGTTGGTGTAAATTCCAACTCCTTGTTTATCAGATTATTTGAGGGCCTCTGATCTCCCTCGTTATTCAAAATCTATGTAGGTCCAAACAACGAATTGCATCGTTTTCTTTTTGTTAGTCCAAGTCAAGTTCTTTTTCATCACAAACCACCTTCCTTTTAAGCGAGACTGTATGCGTTATCTTTGAGTCCCGGCGGCACGACATTTAGATGTTCGGATTGAGGTCTGCAACTCGACCTCATGAATTATCTTTGAGTCCCTGCGGAACGACATTATAGATAGCATAACAATTTATATCCAATACCTTGTGAGTCCCGTAGGAACGGTATTTCAGATAGCATCATGATACCCACGATCACCCCCCTGAGTCCCGTTGCAAGGAGGATCCGGGATTATCCAGTAAGCAGATAAGATGATAGGCGGTTGGCTTTAGCCACCGTATGCGGTGCAGGCAAGTGATAGGATAAGATGAATTCCGGTGTGCTTTAGCCACCGGCAAATACAAGGAGTATCCGGGATTATCCAATAAGCAGATAAGATGATAGACGGTCTTTAGCCACCATATGACAAGCGATCAGAGCCCGGAAATAAGATGATAGGCGGTCGGCTTTAGCCACCGTATGCGGTGCAGGCAAGTGATAGAATAAGATGAATTCCGGTGCGCTTCAGCCACCGGCAAAGGCGCGGAGAACTAAGATGGCCAGCAGCTCACACGAAATGGAACAATTTGAAC